>JBAQMM010000001.1:0-2532 GCA_049302815.1 Anaerolineaceae bacterium
CACCAGCTGCTGCCAACCGGTTTATTGGGCGTGGCGCCCCCCGGTCCGGCGATGCAGGATACCGAAAGCCCGATATCGGTTTTGAGCGCCTGCCTGGCTCCGCGTGCCATTTCCAGCACGGTTTCGCTGCTGACAGCACCATGAGCCTGGAGTGTCTCCCATTTGACCCCCAGCAAAGCCACCTTTGCCGCGTAGGCATACGAGACCACGCCCCCGATGAAGTATTCCGAAGAACCGGGCACGTTGGTAATGCGGTGGCTGATCAGCCCGCCGGTACAGCTTTCTGCCAGGGCAAGGGTCAACTTACGTTCGGAGAGCATTCTCCCGATTTTTTCTTCGATGCTGAGCGTTTCCAAGGGCTTCACCCCGTTGGCTGGAATGGAATAGGAGGAGTCCAGCTGTCTCCAAATCCCTGCTAGGTTATTCTTTTGGATATAGTCCGCGATCGACGGGCTGAGCCAACCCACCTGCACCAGTTTTTGCGGTTTTTCGCCATCTTCGAGCTGTTTACGAATATCGGTCGAGGAGATTTCCGGAACCGTCACGTTCTCCAAAAAGATTAGGCTGGCTCCCTTTTGCTTGAGGCTGGCGATGAAAGTCTGGTTGGCTTCAAAACCCCGGCGCGGGCAGATCACAAAGGTGGTGAGGTGAATGAGCTTCTCCATCTGGTACCAATGGCTGAATGCGGGATCCTCCCCGGCAAAACTATCCACTCCGAGCAGGAAAGCCAGCCCAATCGCGGGGTCCACCTGCTCGCGCAGCTCTGTAAAGGTTTCGGCGGTCAAGTTGGGGCGGTGAGTATCCCGCACCAACTGTTCTTCCAGGCGGCTGACCGAGACGCGTTCAACCAGATCATCCAGTTGCCGGGCGATGTCCCCCGCTGCCAGTTGGCAGATGGCATAACGGCTCTCAAAGGTGAGCGGCAGGGATCGCTTGATTTCATCCTGGAGGTTGTGATGCCGGAATACTGGCAGAATCATCACTTCAGGCACGTTGATCCCGCTTTGAACCAGGGCGCGGGTGGCGGCGACGATCAGGTCTGCGTGCCCCTGGTGAAATGGGTCCGCCGAGGTGCCAAAAACCAGCATCAGCGGGCGCTGTGGCTCATTCATCCTGTTGTTCTTTCAACTCCGCCGCCAGGGTTTCCAATTCCGCCAGCCAGAGGGCCGGGCTGGCATCGCTGGGCATGACCCAACCACCGCGGGGAGAGAGACTGACCCCGGTCACCTGGGGTCCATCGGCGCTGGCGGAGCGTTTGAATTGCTGCGAGAAAAAACGCTGATAGAAAATCCTTAGCCAGCGCAGGATGGCAGAGGGAGGAAAATCGCCCTGGAAAGCTTTACAAGCCAGATCAAAAACCTCATGGGGTGGCAGAGACCTGCCTATGACATGGAACAGGAAGAAGTCATGCAGGCGGTAGGGTCCGATGCTTGCCTCGGTGGACTGGGCAGCGTGCTGACCAGTGGTGGTGGGCAGCAGCTCGGGGGAGATGGTGGCAGAACAGACTTGCCCTGCCAGCGCCTGCCCCTGCGTGCCAAGCAGCGCCTTGCCAGCCCATAAGAGCACCTGCAGCAAGAGGGTTTTGGGCACCCCTGCATTGACATCATACATGGACATGTGGTCACCGTTGAAAGTGCACCAGCCCAGGGCAATCTCCGAAAGGTCGCCGGTACCCACCATCAAGGCTTGTTGCTGGTTGGCAAGGTCCATCAGGATCTGGGTGCGTTCGCGCGCCTGGGCGTTCTCATAGGTGACGTCAAAGACCTGCTGCCCGTGCCCGATATCATCCAGGTGGGTTTGCAGAGCCCGGTGAATGGGAATGACCAGATGGGTCACGCCGCAAAGGCCGGTTAATGTAGCTGCCCGCTCCTGCGAAGAAGCGGAGTTACCGGGACCGGGCATGGAGACGGCAATGATGCCGGTCTTATCCCAATGCAGCTGCTGGAAGGCATGGCAGCACACCAACAGCGCCAGGCTGGAATCTGCGCCGCCAGACAAGCCCAGGGTCACCTTTTGGAGGCAAGTGTGCCGCAGGCGCCCGATCAAGCCAGCCGTTTGGATAGCTAAAACCTGTTGGAACTGTTCCTCTGGGTTATTGAACGCGATGAAGGGGATCTGGCTGGGAGCCTTTTCGGAGAATGGGTCTGCGCAGATGGGGATTGACTGGACGGAAACTTCCTGTTTAGAACGGGAGGTGGTGTCCAGGGTGGCTGTGGCCATCTGGGTGCTGAATTGGAGCGGTTGAGTTTGTGCCAGGGTGGTGCCATTGCGGAAGATACCAGCACAACCGCTGTAAACCCGGTCGGTGGTGGATTCGCATGGCCCAGCAGAGGCATAGGCTACCAGAGCCTGGTGATTTTCGGAAAAAACGGTCATCCAGTTGTTCTGGCCGGGTTCGGGCCGGACGAGGGCAGGCACTGCGCATAGGTTGAGCCATAAACCGCAATGAATATTGCGCAAGGCTTTGCCAGGGTGACCGACCACCACCTGCACCGGCTCGTCCATCAAGCCAGGCAGGCGCAGGCTCAGGTC
>JBAQMM010000002.1:0-8424 GCA_049302815.1 Anaerolineaceae bacterium
GCGCGGGGGCGGGGTCAGGTGGGGACGCAGGTTCCAGGATTATGCACCCTCGTTGGACAGTTGTTTATGGGCGGTCTTGAGCCATTCGATGATCTCAATATGCTGCGGACAGATCGATTCGCACTGACCACATTCAATGCACTGGTCAGCTTTATTTTCGTCCTTGATCTCATTTTGATAGATGTTGCGCCTGTTTTGCAGATCATCATACATTATGGCGGAATTGTAGATCTCAAAAATGGAGGGGATCATGACGCCATTAGGGCAGGGCTGGCAGTACTCACACTTGGTACAGGGAACGGGCGCCAGCCCTGCCCGGGCAGCACGCACCTGATCGATCAAAGCCAGGTCCGCATCAGAAAGCGAAGCCATCGCGGAGCGATCGGCACTGGCGATATTCTGCTGCACCTGTTCCAGGTTGCTCATGCCGGAGAGTAACAGCGAAACCTCGGGCTGGTTCCATAACCATTGTAATGCCCATTCAGTCGGGTTCCAGTCATGCCGGGATTGATTGAATACCTGTGCCACTGCCGGCGGTGGGGTTTTTGAAAGACTGCCCCCGCGCAGTGGTTCCATAATCACCACGGCCAGACCCTTCGCTGCGGCGGCGCGCAGACCTTTCAGACCAGCCTGAGTGTTGATATCCATATAGTTGTACTGGATCTGGCAGAAAGTCCAGTTGTCGTAGCCATTCAGAATAGAATCAAACACTTCATACTTGTCATGGAACGAAAAGCCCAAATGATGGAATTTACCCTCCGCCATTTTTCGTTCCGCCCAATCGAAAACATGCAGATCCTGGTAGTTTTTCCAGTGCTCGGCATTCAACGAATGCAACAGGTAGAAGTCGAGGTGGTCGGTATTCAGGCGGGCGAGCTGTGTGTCGAGCAGGCGATCCATATCATCCTGAGAATGCACCAACCAGGAAGGCATTTTGGTGGCAAGGCGCACCTTTTCGCGGTAGCCATCCTTGAGCACGCGCCCTACAAGGGGTTCGCTTTGTTCACGGTGGTAGGCATAGGCGGTATCAATATAATTAACGCCGGCATCAATCGCCGTGCGAATCATGGTGGTAGCCAAGGGCTCATTAATGGCGCCGCTATCCTCGCCGACGATGGGCAAACGCATGCAGCCAAATCCTAAGGCAGAAACCTGCCAGTCCAATTTTCCAAAGGGACGGTACTTCATAATTAATTTATTTCCTTTCCGGTCTGACGATAACGACTGGCAGTATTTTACCTTGAAAAGGAAATGTTGCCGGCATAATCATCCCTTTGGTCTTTTGCGCGGTGTGTTCCTCCCCCCCAGTGAAAAATAACGCTATCGGGTCTGTTTGATATTTTTCCCTGGATCAGGGCAGATTGCAAGTGCATTGCCAGGATGCCTGATAGCAGATAAAATTATCAACGTGACTAAAAAAACTTCCTCCAAAGGCTCCCGCGTTTCCGATGAAGCTGCTGTGGTGCCATCCGCGGCGTCAAGCTCGCCACGCTGGTCACGGACTACCAAGTTCATTGTAGTTTTTGTCCTGGTGGTCGTGGGCTTGTTGTTGCTGGCGAAGTTTCAAGATTATATCAGCCTAATCCTGACAGCCTTAGTGCTGACCTTTCTGTTCGAACCTTTGGCGGGTTTTCTTCAGAAGCATTTGAAACTCAGTTGGAAACTGTCGGTCGCCATTGTCTATGTGGTGATGGCGGTAGTGATCTTGGGGTTGGTCACCTGGGGCGGGATTTCCCTGTTTGGGCAACTGCAAAACCTGATTGATTTGCTTTCAGAAAAACTGGGAGACCTCACTGTCACTCTGGAAAATTGGTCAAACAAGGAGGTAATTCTTGGTCCTTTACGTTTCACAGTTCCGGAATTGACCACCAAGTATCTCTCTAATCTGTTGGTGGAACGGGTTCAACCTCTCCTGGGAGAGGCAGGGTCACTCATCGGTAAGGTGGTTTCAGGTGGGGCGAACCTGATCTTCCGCGCTGGCATGATGTATTTGATCTCGTTCTTTGTCGCCTCCGAATCTGATGGGACGAAAAGAAAGATCTTTTCCCTGAATCTCCCCGGCTATGAAGAGGACACCAAGCGCATGGGTAAGGAGATTTCCTATATTTGGAACGCTTTTATCCGCGGCGAGTTTGTGGTGGTTGGGGTGGCAATCCTGGTTTATTCGGTCTTCCTTGGGGCGCTCCAGATGCCATATTACTTGGGCCTGGCATTGATTGCCGGGTTTGGCCGCTTTATTCCCTATGTAGGCGCCTGGGTCAGCATGATTACCTTTGGTTTGGTGGCATTGTTCGCGAGGCCAACGCCCTTTGGTTTACTCCCGATTGGATACATGGCGGTCATCGTCGTCTCTTCCTTGATCATTGACAGTATCCTTGATAACGTGCTAAGACCGAAGGTCATGGGCAACGCCCTCCAGGTTCATCCCGCGGCAGTCATAGTTTCCGCCCTGATTGGTTCACAACTGCTTGGACTACTCGGGGTCATCCTGGCAACGCCAGTCTACGCGACCGCCAAGTTGGTAGTAAATTACATTCTGCGGAAACTGACCGATCAGGATCCATGGGAAGGAATTGCCTATACCAAACCAGGCAATAAATCGTTTCTGTTCAGGTGGCTTCGTCTCTTGTGGAATAAAGTTTCTGAATGGCTGAAAACGGTATGGGAACGCCTCTCAGCATGGTGGCAGGCCCGTTTCAACGCCAAAGGAGCTGCTACTACACCAGTGAGACCCAAAAAGACCAACCAGAAGACGGATTGAACTTGCCAAGAGGCTCCCCTTCGTGAGATAATACAACCAGCAAACCAAAAGGAGCAATAATATGGAAAACGAAAAAGAACCTGAAACCACTACCATTGCGGAAACTGAGAACTTCCTGGCTTGGCGCGCGGATGAGCCGGATGGCGAATCTACTTACCACTTGGAACTGAACAACGTCACCCTGCACTTCTTCAAGGAAGAATGGAAAGAATTCCTCGATTTGATCGAGACGATCGTAGACGAGGAACTTTAGTTTTTTTGCAAGTGAAGAAGACTGCCTATACTTGCGGCAGTCTTCTTTTCTTAAGCGAACGTAAGGGAAATCCATCCCGTTTTGTTGGGGGAGTTATCAGGTATCCTTTAGCGGATGCGCGCGTTAATCTGCGTCAATTATGGGTCGGGGTACAGGTTTATTTGCTTGAGTGAAAATATTTCATCCAGTTCAGGTGACGGCTGATCACAAAGCCGGCCTGTTCGAGCCCTTCCATTGCCCGGCCATAGGGATATTCCAGGGTTAAGGGTCGGGCTGGTTTCTTGTTCGCCAGAAAACTGCCAAGCAGCCACTGTGCCTGCTGATCTTCCTGAGCGGACGCAGGCAATGCCAGCCAAAACTGGTCCGCACTCAGGTTGGTCTCTTGCCAGGTGAGCACACCAGCGGGTTTCTCCTTTTCGCGCAGCGTCAGATGATGCAATTTTGACAGACCGCTCCAGCGCGTGGGGTTCAGCCAGGACCAAGGGGAGAAATCTTGAAATTCGACGTCCAGGTACCAGCGGGTCTCTTTGGGGTAGTTCAGATCGAGCCAGACAGATTGAGCGGACCAGTCGGAAATGACGCGGTCGGTGATTTTTAAACCTTCCAGGTGGTTGGGAGGTTCGGGGGAGAAGTACCTTCCACTGGAGGGGTGTTTCCATTGGGTGATCGCATGAATAAACCGAAAACCCTGTCCCTGGTAAAGGTGGATGGCGGACTGATTTTCACTGCGCACCTGTAGCCAGATCTCACTATCCGGCCATTGGTGGGTGAAACGCAGGGCTTGCCGGGTCAGGGCGGTGGCAATGCCTTTCTGCCGGTGGTCCGGGGTGACTGCCACATTGGCGATCAGGAATTTGCGCTTGAAATTGGTGAAGTAGGGAATCAGGCTGATGTTGCCGACGATTTGACCATCTTCCACCCAAACAAACCCGTCAGGAGCGCCGGGCAACAACAGCAGGTTTGACTCAAAGCGCTGCCGTTGGGCGTAGGAGCGCATCTGGCGCAATATAATCTGACCATCGGGGTCATTTTTAAGTTGGAAAGCTTCTTCGATTAGATCCGCGACAACCTCAAGATCTCGGCGAGGGTCCAGCCGGCGAATATTGGTGGTCGCGGTGATGGGTGGGGGGATAGGCATTAGGGCGGTGGTTCCGAATGAGTCTCAGGGAAAACCGGCGACGATAATGAAACAGCCCCTGCATGCAACGGGGGCTGTAGTTTACTGCAAGCTTAGAAGTCTTGCATTTCGGAAGATCCCGGGCGGCGCTGGCGGTAAACGATACGCCCACGCTCAAGGTCGTACGGTGACATTTCCACCCGCACGGCATCCCCCAACAGGATGCGGATATAATAGCGGCGCATCCGACCGGAAAGGTAGGCCATCACTTCGTGACCGTTTTCCAGCCGCACCCGGAATTGGGTGCCTGGGAGGGCTTCAATAATAGTACCGTCTACGGTAATCTTCTCTTCTTCTTTAGCCATAAAACCTCTTTCTTACTGCTGGCTACGCTTCGTACGTTTTCCGGAAGGAGCGACGAATAGCCTTTTTCTTGTCCATGCGTCGCTGTTCACTCTTGGAGATGAACCAGCGTTTACGCCGCACGGTACTGAGAATACCACTCTTTACCACTTTCTTACGAAAGCGCTTCAGCAATGAATCCTGGGATTCATTGGGTCTCAAAGTAACACCTGCCATTAGCTATCACCTCCAATCCGGGCACAAAATTAATTAATACGTTATTCACGCAACTGTTTATTATACATGATTAAGGCCGTTTCGCAAAATTAATGGCAGCAATATGGAAAAGCTCTTTGGGAATTCTGGCAAGCATTGCCTCAATATGCCGTTCTGGTGTGCATAAAACCAGTGCACACCTATGAAAATCAAAATATAGGGTGTGTTCTTCTGTTTCCTTCGCTGCTCTCCCGGGGCGGGTACTTGGTTACTTTTGAAGGGGATTAGCGCTTGGGCCTGCATCTGACTTGTGTGAGATTAGGCTGGCTTTTGCTGGCAGACAAGTAGAACCTGTAATGTTATCTATTGCAACACCCAAAAGGACTGTAAATGGGAAGAATTCAAGGCGCATAGGTTTGCCTGTTCGTGGTGTTTGCACAATCCGCTTAGTAGGGAACACGATGCATTACCAACAAATACGCATCTTCCAAGGTGGGCTCCACCGAGGTCAACTCAGTATCCTTTGGTACCTGTCCGACGACTCGGAGGATTGTTTTCCCATTTCTTTCGCTTCTACGAGATACATATGTCCCTGTTAGGGAAGTTGCCTTGTCTTGGGATGAGAGGCACATTTCGTATACCTGCCCGGTAGCTTGTCGGCGCAATTCTTCCACACCCCCAGAATAGGTCACTCGTCCTTCCGATAAGACTACAACCCGGGTAGCCAGTAATTCAATCTCATTGGCAACGTGGGTGCTAAACACTACCATGCGAGGCTGCCAGGAAGCCTGAATCGCGCGCAAGATTGAGTCTCGTTCGAGCGCATCCAGCCCATGAAAAGGCTCATCCAGGATTAATAGGTGGGGAGCGCCCATTAAAGCCTGGGCAAGCCCTACCAGACGGATTTCTCCCATTGAAAGCGCTCCAAAACTGCAATCTGCCCGGCTACTGATCCCTAACCGCTCCAACTCCTGCATCCCCAAGCTTGGGTCCAGAAACCGCAATTGCGCTAAATAGGTGATCAGCTTGCGCGGCGTCAGAGACTCAGGAAAATCAAGAAACTGTGGGAGAAATCCCAAGGAACGTCGTACGCGCCCGCCAGAAGTGGCATACGGCTCACCATCGAGTTGCAGCTCACCCGTATTGGGCGTCAGAATACTTGCTGCCAACTGGAGCAGTGTGGTCTTGCCGGCGCCATTCGGACCCATTACAGCAGTAATTCCCTCACCCAACGAAAGATGAATATTCTCCAATGCTCTCTGCCTATTGAAGGAGAAGCTGACATGATTGAAGGTTATGCCCATGAATTGCTACTTTGCTTGACCCAGCGCCCTGCCTGAAAGAGCAGCCAGCCACCTACAATGAGCGCCAGTAAAGCGCCAACCACCAAACCATCAGAAGTTGAAACTGCGTTCATGATCCATTCTGGTACTACTAACCACCTGCCTGCAGCTAAAACCGCTCTCTGCCAACTGGCTCCCACCAGCAGTCCCCAAATACCGAGTGGAATGACGGTCCCCATTACCCCGTTCCAGCGCACGGTTGTGTAGGTTGCCAATCCAAACACCCCCACCAGTGCGCCAAGCCAGATCACCACCACCCGCCAAAAAGCCATTTGGGGAAATAACAACTGACCAGGAATGAGCAGCAGGGGTAAAGCCGCTAAATTTGTCCCAAGAATCAATGCCGAGCGGCAAAAAAACAGCGCATAGGGCCCCACCGGGCTGGCGGCTTCCAAGGCGGAGAGACTGCTGGAGTTGTGGTTAAAGACGTAAGCCACTCCTGCCATGGCAAGTAGCGGTGAGACAATCAATGTAAAAAGAGAGAGCGCAGCTTTGCCTACCAATGCCCCGCCAACTAAGGTGATCAGCAGCATTGCTCCGCAGGCATACCAGAATTCAACTTCAAACAATCGGGCTTGGGCAAAGATCAGGTGCACCCAACCCTTGATATTAAAATGAGGATTGGTTTGAGAAGCGCCGTCTTTGGGCATTTGTAGCACCAGTGATTTCACCAGCGCAGATTGTTCTTCTGCAGTTGGGTCAGGAACCTGCCAGGCTGCGAGCTGATTTGTTACTGCCTTGAGATCACCCAAATCTTCTTGCTGCCCCGCATCCAAACCCTCAACGAGAAAACAAGAAGGATCATTCTTTATCATACTCGACCTCCTCAAGAATTCTTTTGTACATTTTTAAACCTCTACAAAGACGGCTTTTTACCGTCCCCACAGGACAACCCGTAATGACAGCGATTTCTTCCAGTTTCATTTCGCCGTAAAATCGCATAATGATGACTTCTCTTTGAATCATCGGCAAGCGATACAAATTCTTGTAAATGGCATCTGCAGAAACCTGCTCAAGCAATTTGGCTTCAAGCACATGGTCTGCAGCATCTGCTTGGGGGAGAAACAGGTAGTCAGCCTCATCCTCGATCGGGTCAGCATTGATGCCTACGAGTTCGCGTTTGTAATGGGCAGACCGGAAAAAGTCATAAGCCAGATTATGCGCCACAGTGTATATCCACGGCCGAAAAGTATGGGGTGCTTTTCCCTTGTAGTGCAGGATTCGTAAAAAGGTCTCCTGCACCAGGTCCTCCGCATCCGGAAGATTTCCATTGACCAAGCGATAGAAATATGCGCGCAGTTGTCCATAATATCTGGCAACCAGCTCCTCCAGTGCCGGCTGGCTGCCTCCCAAGGCTTGCTGAAAAATTTCTTCATCATTCATGTTCTACACGATTCCAGGCACGCGGTCTAAAAACATGGCGCTTTTCAAGCAAGGCATTGATCGCCAGAAAAAGACAGCCGACCAGGCAGAGTAGGATCGTATTCCAGGTCTCATCAACATTGGTTTTCCAAACCGTATTGAACAGGAAGAGACCGCCAGTCAATTTGCCACGGGTTTGAGGCCACATTTCCAGAAACCAGTATACCAGCGTAACTCCCGCCGCAGTCCAATAACTGCCACTGAGATGGTTTGTCAGTAAGGATAACCCCATCATGTACAGGGTGGGTGGTAAAGACGGCAAGATCCATTGAAGCGGTACTGGTGCCCCAATCACCAGAGAATAAGCCACCCAGCCCAATACGGCTGCTGCGCCTGTCAGCAGCAAGGCAATCAACGTACGCCAGAGTGCCTGTTGATAGAGTGGTTCAGCATAGGAGTGCCTGAGTTCGCCAAAGCCTTCTTCCTGGTCCACCGACATGAGGTGGGCTACCGATAAGCCGGAAATCAGCGGTAAGAGCAGGGTGAAATCCCGCATCACCGAGGCGCTGATCGAATCAAACGAAGAATCATGCCAGATCAGCCACTCCAGCAGGGCAAAGGCTGCCAGAGCGGGCAGCGGAAGAAGTGAACTCAATCCAAACGCTGCCCGTAATTCATAACGCAATCTTTTAAGGAACATTCAAGCCCTCTTTTAACCAGTCTGCGACGGCACTTTCATCGGCACTATCGTTCACAATATCTTCTGGTACATGTTGCAGTAGCTTTATCGCTTGCTGTAGTCCATCACGACCGGATTGTTCTTGAATTTGCAGAAGCACTTCCTGCAGTGGGTATGGCTCCACCAGTTGTTCGCGCATGGCAGAGGAATCGCCATCGTTTTCATAATACACCCAGAGAAGACGTCCAAGGGAATCCATTTCCTGCATTCCCAGGTTGGATCCGCCGCTCATCTGGTAGAAATCTTCCATCAGAGCAGAACCAATCGCTTCGGTTGTGCGTATCTTTGCTG
>JBAQMM010000003.1:0-5980 GCA_049302815.1 Anaerolineaceae bacterium
GAAAGAGTGCCATGAAGAGTCCTTTCGATGAGACACGCCCGGGATGCGCTCTCGTTTTGGGGATGGCGGGATGAGCCCGAACAATCAGGATAATTATAATCGCGTTGGGCAGCCAAAGCACGCGGGCAGGCTCAGGCGCTTCACCTTTAGCGGCAATCCCTTTACAAGCCGGGCAGAAAACCACATCCGCGGAGGCTGATGCATGTATAATTCATTAAAGGAATCGTCCTCAAGCAAGTCCAAATAAAGAAAGGAAGTCAACATGCCTTTAGCAGATCAAATCTCCCATTATGCCTCAGTTGTGTCATGGAAAGTTAAACAACAAGGTCAGATCATCCACTTGCAAGGTCAAATCAACGATCTCGAGGGCCAAATTGGTATCCAGAAATCGGTCCTGGCAGAGCAAGCCTATAAAATGTACCTGGAAGGCGCAATCGTCCAGGAACCGCTGCTGCCTGTTTGTGTGAAGATCAAAGATCTTTACTCCCAGAAGGCGGAGATACAGCAGGAACTGGAGATCATCCGCGCGCAGACGCCCCCCGCGCAGGAAACGGAACCAAGCCAACCCTCAACCCCGGCTGAGACGGCCGAAACCGTCGCGGAGGCGCCAGCTGAATGGGTGGAACCCGATGTCCCGGCGGAAGCACCTGCTTCGACTGAGGTAGTGATTGACATGGAACCTCGGGTTGAACCTGAGCCGGTGGCACCGGCCGAGTCGACTGAATGGGTGGATCCTGGCATCCCAACCGAGCCGCCCGCCCCCACGGAATCCACCGATCAGCAGTAGTCCTACATTTGACCGAACTTGCGGTTCATTTAGACAGCTGCATGCCCCTTCCTGCCAGCAGCAAATCCGGCAGGAAGTGTTTTAGGCTGGGCTGCCACTCCTGCGATGGCGCAAGTCAGCTGTTCGGTAAGCCGCGCGCGGATATTCAGTTTTTCCCGCGTCCAAACCATGCCCGATCCGTGCTGCTTGTGGCTGGTTCGGGGCTTTACAGCCCAGAGAGGATTTCCTCTGCCCAGGCAGCCGCGCGCTCCAGCTCGCCGTCCATGAGCGGACCTTCAGAATCTTTGACCGCGAACCCACTAATAGGGACCACCGGCGTGCCGCCTTTTTTCTCCATTGCTTTCAGCATCGGCCCGGCGGCGTAGCTAAGTAGTTTCACCATCCCCTTGAGAAATTTGGAGCTATCCTGGCCGGGTTTGAAGCGGGTGTCAAAGGCTGCCACGCGCACGCCTTTTAGGGCGCCAGCGTCCAGCTTATTCAGAAAGGTTTTGATGTTGGGGGAGTAGGTGAAGGCGCGGGTGGGGGAACCCAGCACGATCAAGTCAAGCCCGCGCACCTGGTCAGGGGTGGCCTGATCCGCTTTGAGGGTGGTGACTTCGCCGTGGGAGCTCAGCACACCGGCGATTTGTTGAGCGATCTTTTCGGTGTTGCCGAAAAAGGAGTCATAGATGATCATTGCTTTCATGCGAGATTTCCTTGTTGGTTGAAGCACAGGTTTGGGCAGGAACGGATGATCTCTTAATTATAGGCAATGTTGAAGAAAAATGGTAGGCGCAGGTAGGGGGGTTTGTTATTGTGAGGGTTGAAGGTGAAGGAGTCGTCTTTTTTGGTGCAATCGAATGCGGATTGTCCCCTGCAACTGACCAGCAAGTACATTGGGTGTGCACTTCCTTAGTGCACACCTTATGGGATACTTACCGCACCGGCATCCAACCCCGCAGGGTGCAATCTTCTGTTGATTGCACCAAAACCGCCCCCTCCACTTTCGCCAACAGCTCTTTTGTATGGGAGAGACCGGAGCGAATCTGGTCATCTGCCCATTTGTACCATCTTGAATGACCTTTTCTCTCTTGACAAATAGATGATTGTCTATATAATATCAAATAGAAGCTGGTCTATATGAAAGAATCAACAATAGAATTCGCCAAGGCACTGGCAGATCCAACCCGCCAGAAAATCATGCAATTATGCTGCTGTGAGTGGCTCTCGGTTGGTGAAATTGTCCAGCAGCTCGAGGTCACCCAACCAACCGTCTCCCACCACCTGGCTGTGCTTTGGGAGGCCGGCCTGGTGCTCGTCCGCGAGAAAGGCAAAAAGACTTTCTACCACCTAAACCAGGAGCAAATCGCCTCATGCTGCGGGCAATTGGTGGTTCGCTTTGCCCCGGAATTTGGCAACGTCCAGGTTTACGGCGAAACGGATCAAGCAGAATGCTCAAGAGAACCAGAAGCGATGCCAAAAATCAAAAATGATGGAACACTTTCCATCCAAGGAGAACTGAATGATTGACGCAAACAACACCCATAAGAACGTGCAGAAGCACTATGCCGAACTTGCCCTTGCGGGCACATCTTGCTGTGCCCCTCAAAACACCTTCTATCCGCCCAAAATGATCAGCAAGCTGCCAGCGGATATTGCCGGCTTTTCTCTCGGCAGCGGAGATCCGATCAGCCTAGCAGACCTGCAGCCCGGCGAGGTTGTGCTGGATCTCGGCTCAGGCGGCGGGTTGGACTGTTTCTTGGCGGCCCGACAGGTTGGCGAAAACGGGTACGTTATTGGTGTGGATATGACCCCAGAGATGCTCAGCCGCGCCCGGAACAATGCTGAGCGGTTGGGGCTCAGCAACGTCGAGTTCCGGCAAGGGCTGTTGGAAGCCCTGCCAGTTGAAAATGAAAGCATTGATGTGGTGATTTCGAACTGCGTCGTCAACCTTTCCCCCGACAAAGTTCAGGTATTGCGGGAAATCTTCCGGGTGCTTAAATCCGGCGGTCGTCTCGCTATCTCGGACATTATCAGCAACCACCCGGTTTCAGAAGAGCAGCGCATGGACGCCAAGAATTGGTGCAGCTGCTCCACCGGGGCCCTGCCTGCCAGCGAGTACACTGAGGAGCTGCTTAATGCCGGTTTTGTGGAAATCAAACTGGCTGCTGATTTCCAGGTGCTGGAACAAACGCTCACAAACGACCAAGTCCAGTTTGTCAATGGGAAACCGCAGGAAGCCGTTCTCCAGGCGATGAAGGACTGGGAGCAGGGGGAGAAAACCCTTTTCGTGCCGCACTTGATCTCAGCCAGGAAACCAGCCCGAGCGTAACCCAACCGTGCTGAGGGGCGGTCAAGGCCGGCGTGAATAACGTTCCATTCCAATGGAAGGATGTGCACTCAACACCCGCTCGCGACCCCTCCCATACAGAAGAGATACGGATGGATTGTAAATCGCACATAGGGTGTGCACCGTTTTTGTGCACACCAACGAGAAGGTTCATCCGGTAATGGTGTGCTCTTCATTTGAGCATACCTTATAGAATTACTGCGGATCAATGCGTATGAAACCATGCCAAATCACATTCATAGCTGGCAAGTTCCCACTCTGTTTCACTTCGGAAATAATAACGCCAGAACGAAATTAGATTAAGGAAGAATAATGAAACCTTCGGTCAGTATCCCGCGTGCGGTCCGGAGACCGGCACGAACAAGAAAGACCTTCGGTCCCTCCCATACAAAAGAGGTATGGCGCAAGCAAAGGGGGGGGCTGCCAGGTTTGAAGACCTAACCGTTTCCGCGCTTCTTTTTCTTGGCCGTTTCCTCAGCGATGCTGCGGTGTGTGCCATCACACAGCGGTTTGTTATTGGATTGCCCGCAACTGCACAAAGTGACCCGGTTGCGCGCCGTAAAAGGTTTGCCATCCGCGCGTTCGATCGGGACACAGCCGGTCACCCACAGCGGCCCAGCAATCGGACCATCCGAGGTGATCTCGATCGTGTCAGCGATCTGTTGGGGGTAGTCCGGCTCAATAATCGCGCTGGCGGGCTCGACCTTGTAGGTCAGGGAACCCGAGGGGCAGCGCTCCACCATGGCGATTGCCAGCGAACGGAGTTGGGTGTCATCAGAGGCTCTGGTGAGCTGGTCGATGCCGGTATTGCGCAGATTACAAAAACCGGAATTCATGCACAGCGAAACATCCTTGGTGACAATCAGGCGCGTGCCGCCTGGAAAGGTGATCTGCCAACGCGAGGGACCGGCGGTTTTGGCTTGTTCGGTTCCGTCAAAGCCCGATCGCAGGTGCGTCTGGTCGCAGAAAGGCATATTTTTGGACTTGCCGCAGCGGCAGAGCAGGTACGTATCCGATCCGGTCTGGATATCCCCCAGTTTTTCCCAGGTGAGCGGTTCGCCGAATTCCGAGACGATTTGCGTTTTGCGCACCAGGGAGATTTTCCCCAGCACCTTATAGGGGCCATTCTCCACAACGACGATCTTTTTTTCGCTTCCTGCGGGAGGGTTATTCACTTCGGTCATAGGATCTGCCTTTCTGCTGTTAGGATTATATCAAAGCGCGCGGGCAATTCCAGGGATTGCAGAGGGCACTGTGGATCAGATCCATGTAGGTCACGTTTCCAATGTGACAATCACCAGCGCAAAGCGCGAAACAAATCAGGAACAAAAAATCCCCCAACCTTTTGCAGCGGGGGATAGTTCCAGCAAGGAAAATGTGTTTTATTCTTCGGCCAGGGTGGACAGGTAGAAAGCCAACCCCATCTGTTCGATCTTGCTTTGTTCGGTCTCGATGTAATCGATGTGATCTTCCTCGTCCACGAGGATGTCGTCCAGCATTTCCTTGGTGCCATTATCGCCGACTTCAACGCTGACTTTGATGGCGGCATTGTATTTTTGAATGGCTTCAAATTCGGAAGCATGGTCGTTGGCGAAGATCGTGGGAACGTCATTGCCGATGTGAATGGCTTTTAATTCGCTCACAACCGGCACGCCATCCAGGAACAGGATACGGGCGATGTGCTCTTCGGCATGTTTCATTTCCTCGATGGCACGCTTCTCGATGGTTCCGTGCAGGACGGGATAGCCCCAGTTCTTTGCCATTTCCGCGTGGACAATATATTGATTGATGGCGGTTAATTCGTCTGAAAGCAGGTCATTCAATGTGGCAAGTACTTTTTCGTTACCTTTCATCATACACTCCATTTCTAGTTTTGGTGATCATTATGTTTGGATTATAGCTGATACGCAGAGGATTGGTTAGCAAAAAGGTTATATTAATGAAGGTATCAGTATTTAATGGGAGTCTGAATGCACGATGGAAGGGGAATGTCTTGCCGGATTCTGTTATAACGGGTCTGTGACTTCGCACTGAGGTGCACGTGCCGCAGGCTCGTAATGACAACTTTTTAAATGTGGGTCACATTGCCTACGTGACAGCCAGGCAGTACATAGGGTGCCCGAGCTTCGCCTGCAATGAGTAGAGCAGGAGACCTCCGGTCAACCCCCGCGCACGGTGAAGACAAACCTCACACCAGCCCGTCGCGACCTTGTTCCCTGAGTTTCGCCACAATTTTGCGCACGTCCTGGACGTGATCCTTATGGCAGACCAGCAGCGCGTCGGGCGTATCCACCACGATCAGATCCTCCAGCCCGATCGCCGCGATCAAGCGTTCTCCTTCCCCCAGCACCAGCGTGTCGTGGCAGTCCAGCAGGAGATTATCCCCACGTGAATTGTTTCCGTCCGCGTCCTCAGGCAAGCGTTCCTTCAGACTGTTCCAGTTGCCCACATCCGTCCACTCCATGTCCACCGGCACGACTGCCACGCGCGTGGCTTTCTCCATCACCCCGTAATCAATCGTGTCCTTATGAATCTGAGGCCAGACCTGTGCCAGAATCTCGTTGTATTCCGGTTTTCCGATATATTTACCTATGCGCAATATTTGATCGTACAATCCTGTCATTTGCACGCGGAACTGCTCCAGAATGGCGCTGACCTTCCACATAAACATGCCGCTGTTCCAGCTGTATCCGCCTTCCGCCAGCATTTCCTGTGCCCGCGCAAGATCCGGCTTCTCCACAAAGCGTGCCGCCCGGTAAACCGGGAAACCCTCAACCTGCCCAAGCCGGCCGGATTGCTGGATGTAGCCGTACTCAGTGGAGGGGCTGGTGGGGGTGATCCCCAATGTGACCAGATAGTCATCC
>JBAQMM010000004.1:0-2962 GCA_049302815.1 Anaerolineaceae bacterium
GGGCAAAAACGGCCAGTGCTGGGGTGCCAGCGGCTTCCTCCGCCCTGCCGGCGCAGGCAGATAATACCAACAACATAACCATCAAACTGAGTAAAAGCAATTTCTTCTTCATTTTTTCTCCGATCAAAGGATTTCAATTTGGGCTTCTGCACTTAAGACGCTTCACAGCCAAATTTGTTCCTTATTTGGCTTGATGTCAGGCTAATTTAAGTTAATATGCCCTGCTTATATTCCCTGGGAGAGCCTGATGGCATGCCTGGAGGGGATCCCGAGTTCCAGAATGCGTTTCTGAACTGAAAAGATGTCATATTCCACGCGGTGGAAGTGCCAGATGGATTCCTCATCATCCCAGATCACATAAGAAGCCCTCGGATCACGGTCGCGCGGTTGACCGACCGAGCCCGGGTTGAGGATGAAGCGCTTCGTGGAGCGCCACATGTCTCCCGGACGCGGCAGCAGCACCGTAATCTGCTTGCGAGGCTCCTGCACGAAGATGGATGGAATATGGGTGTGACCGATCAGGCAAATTTGAGTGGTAAAGGCAGCAAAATTTTCCCGCGCCGTGGAAGCGTTTAAGATATACTCCCAGATCGGGTCCCGTGGGCTGCCGTGAGCAAGCGTCACCCCGTCAACAACCTTGGTGATTTCAAGCAGTTCGAGATAGTCCCGTGCGTTCTGGTTAAGCTGCCTGGCTTGAACCTGCAGAGCTACCTGGGCTTCATACTTAAATGTCCCCAGCTCAATGAACCCGAGCAGAGCCGCGTCATGGTTGCCCATGATGCAGGTCAGGTCAGGCAGGGATTTCAGCATGTCTACGCACACGTTCGCATCCGGTCCATACCCGACCACATCCCCCAGGCACCACACCCGCTCAAATTCACCGGCATCTGCCAGCACGGCTTCAAGGGCGGTAGCGTTGGCGTGGATGTCCGAAATTACCAGGGTGTGCACGAGGATCAGGGCATACTAAAGGTAAAAGTCCATTCCCCGTCGGTTACCTCCTGGGAGGAGGTGGTTCCGATCAACCCCATCCAGGTGTTGCCCGGCTTGAGCGGAAACAGGTTGCCGTTGGCATCAAAGAATTGCATCGGCTTCTCTCTATCGGTGGTTTTCCAGGTGACCTCGTATGCCTGACCATCGCGGAAGATAACCGCTTTCTGACCCTCGGTGTTATCCCAGATGCCAATTTCGTGCAGCACGCTGGTGTACTCCGTGTAATAGGCATACACCATGACGACGTTGGAGAACGCCAGCTGTTCATTGGTCAGCCGATCCACCAAAGGGATCATTTGATCGTAGTTATCGGCACTCTCAATCCAGCGCAGATACTTGCCGGTAGCCTGGTCGTAAACCCAGTCGCCTTTATCAAGGTAGTTAAAGAAGAGCGTAGCTTTGCCGGCTACCTTGCCGCCCTCGGGAACCGCGCTATCAAAAAGCGTTCCTGTCAAATCTGGGTTGGATTCGTCCACCCCGCGGCTCTTCATGATTTGGGTAATGTCAGCAGAATTGCCAAACACGCCGGTGACGGTGTAATCATCCCGGCAGAGCCCTGGGCAGTTGCCCTCGGTCAGGGTGCGGTTTCCTAAAACTTCATAAATCCTTGGCAACACATTTTCTTCATTAGCACCGGAAAACGCCAACACACCCTGGTACATGCTCACCAGTTCGGGGTCCACCAGGCGGCCGGAACGCACCGGTCCGATTTTGGTGCCATCCTGCCCGTAAAAGAGCGCCATAAACCGGTTTGAGCCTTCGCCGATATAGTATTCCCACACAATATCCGCATAAGAAAGCCCGGCATGGGGTCTGCCAATTGCAGGGTAATTGGCAACCTTGATCATGACCGGTCGGCGGTTTAACAACTCAGGGTTATCCACTTTCAAGCCCGTCAGCGGGTTGACGTCCTCGGGGAAGTTATCCGGACCGATGGAGGTGATGACCTCGGTAGCTGTCACGGTGGGTATGGGGGTCAGAGTGATGGTCGGGGTAGCTGAGGGTTCAGGCTCACTTGGCGTCAGGGCGGTCAGCGTCTGCGCCACCGCAGTCTCCTCTTCTGATGTCAGTGATTGTGTAGGGCTGCCTGCGCAGGCAGAGATGAAAATGACAATCGCCACGAGTGGCAAAGTAAATCGAAGCATCTTTTTCATGGGTATCTCCTAACTACCCGATATTCTACCCCAATCCGACAAAAAGCTGGTTTTCGAGCTTACGCCGCCTGCTCCGCATTCATATCGGCAATGATCTCCGCGACCAGGTCGTAGCGGCTGAACTGGGGCATGAAGTATACGCCCTGCACAACCGGCCGCAAGGTTTCAATCAGGTTTTTGGCGATTTGCACGCCTTCCTTCGCACCCTGGTCACCAGCCTGATCCATCCGGAATTGGATCGCTTCGGGAATGGTGATCCCGGGCACTTCGTTGTGCAGGAAATGGGCATGCCGGTCGGAAGCCAGCGGCAGAATCCCTGCCAGGATGGGCACACTAAAAGTGCCATAGGCATCCTGGTAGACTTTCAGGAAGTCCTGGATTTTGGCGGGCTCGAAAACCGGCTGGCTCATCAGGAAGTCCACTCCCGCTTCCACCTTTTTGTGTACCAGTTTGACCTCGCGCTGCAGGTCACTTGGGCTAAGATCGACCGCGCCGCCCACGAAAAACGAGGTAGGTTGACCGATCTTGCTGCCGGAGTGATCATAGCCGGCGTTCAACCCCTGTTTGATCAACTTAATCAGCCCGGTGGGCACCAGGTCATAGCTGTCCATCGCATCCGGGTAATCCCCGATGGCAGTTGGATCGCCCATGACCACGAACACGTTGCGGATGCCCAGGGCATGGGCAGCCAGCAGGTCGCCCTGAACGCGCAGCAGATTACGTCCGCGGGTGGGAAAATGCAGGGTGGTTTCCACCTTGATGGCAGATTGGATCAGTTGGCACACCGCCCAGGGACTCATGCGCATGCGCGCCAT
>JBAQMM010000005.1:0-1756 GCA_049302815.1 Anaerolineaceae bacterium
GAACAGGGCTGTCAGGCTGGCATGACCTACCTGGCCCGCCCGGATGCCGTTGCCGCGCGCAAGGATCCCCACCTATTGTTACCCGGCTGCAGGTCCATCCTGTGCCTGGCGGCGCCCTACCCCTCCCCACAGGCATCGACCCCATCCGATCCCGAGCATCCCCGTGGAATTATTTCAGCCTATGCTGCTCTGCCTGATTATCATGAGGAACTGCGCTCCAGGCTACAATTGCTCACCGCGCGCTTGGGAAAGCTGACCGGTCATCCCTTCCACTCCAAGGCTTGTGTGGACAGCCTTCCTATGTTTGAGAAATACTACGCGCAATGTTCCGGTCTGGGCTGGATCGGACGCAACACCCTCCTCACCGCTCCCGCTTATGGTTCCTGGCTTTTCCTGGCGGAATTGCTGACCGAGTTGGAACTCGAACCTACCAGTCCGGTTCCCTCAAACCAGTGCCTGGAATGCGATCGATGCGTCCAAGCCTGCCCCACCGGAGCATTGTTGCCCAACCGCACGATCGACGCCCGTAAGTGCCTCAGCTACTTGACCATTGAACATCGCGGACCCATCCCTGAAGCGTATCGCCCCCTGCTTGGCTTGCACGTCTTCGGCTGTGATATTTGCCAAAGCGCCTGTCCATACAATCACACCGCGCTGTCTGCTGGGTTCACCGGAATATTCCTGCCCATGGTCGAACAGCACCCCGAGCTTTTTTCCGAATTTGCCCTCAGTGAAGCGGACTTTACACGAAAATATCAGGGCACCCCAGTGCTGCGGGCGCGCTACCAATCCTACCGTCGCAACGTTGCTATTGCCCTGGGGAATTCTGGCTCCAGGGCAGCCATCCCATTCCTTCAGCAAGCCTTGAAAGACGAACCCGACCCGCTTATAGTGGGTGCCTGCCACTGGGCTTTGGAACAACTTGGCACAACCCTAACGCCTTAACCTTTGTCCGATGCCGTTCTTCCTGTAAAGGCAGTCCCCACAGGTAAACATAAAAGTAAGTCTCCCACTAAGTTTTTTAATGCGTAAAAGTTCCGTCCGTCGGCAGCGAGGACAAATTATGGGATAATACTGCTGATTGCTAAACACCTCAGCAAATCTCTGGAGCAGCACCCATGCAGCACTTACATATTATTCCCCATACGCATTGGAACCGGGAATGGTATCCCACTTTTCAGCAGTGTCGCCTCAAGCTGGTTCACCTGGTCAACAATCTTCTCGCCATCTTGGATGCCGATCTAGCCTACCGGCATTTCATGTTGGACGGACAGACAATTGTTCTGGAGGATTATCTGCAAATGCGCATGGTCAATTTTGATGAGAGTATCTTTAAAAAAACTTCATTGCACTCAGAAAACTCGTTGCGCCTTGAAGTTCCCTCCCGCCGGATTATCAGCCTGTTATTCAGGATTCCGGACTGACGCCAATGGAACAAACGACCCTGAACCCTCCCGACTTTTGGATCGGCAGCATCCCTGTTCATGGCAGGTTGATCCTGGCGCCCATGGATGGCATCTCCGATCCGCCTTTTCGCATGATTACCCGGCGGCTGGGATCGGCACTTTCCATCTCGGAATTCATTAATACGCTTGATTATGCCAGTCAGAAGCACTACCAGCAAAACCGGCTGCTCTTTCAGCCCGACGAGCGCCCCTTTGGCGTCCAGTTATTGGATAACGACCCTACGCGCATGGCTGAATGCGCCGCCAAGATTGAAGAGGAGCTGCATCCAGACTTCTTCGATATCAACCTG
>JBAQMM010000006.1:0-4461 GCA_049302815.1 Anaerolineaceae bacterium
CTGAAAGGGTGACCTACACAGGGCAATTGCGTCTAAATTTCTTTTTGTAAAAAAACGACACTTTTGATCATTTTGAGTTGGCAATATGTGCATTTGTTGGTTTTTTATGTGTCTAATTGCCAATGAAAGGAGTTTTTATGATCACGATGGCTGTCACATGTGGCTCACTTGCTGATAAAGTTTGAGTGGGGTGTAAAAATCGAACACAAAAATGGCAAAAAAGCTTGTCAGACATAAGAGGCGATTGCCCGATGACCTACACTGTTACATTGACATGGCGGTCAAAGAACCATTGAAAGAGGCTTCCCGATTTTTCGGGAAGCCTCTTTGTACATTGGAATCGATGTGATGAGCGAAGCGCTAAGCTTCTTCTTCCTTCTTGCCCTTTTCAAGCACATCAGGCTCGATTGTGGCTTCAACCGGGGCAACTTCTTCCTGGGCGGCGAAGCCAACAGAAACAACCACTTCGGCAGGATCGGTCAGAATGGTGATCTTGTCGCCAAGGTTCAGGTCAGCTACGGTGATGACATCATCCATTGAGGTGATTTTGGTGAGGTCCACTTCAATTGAGGCCGGCAGATCCTGTGGGAGACATTCGAGTTCAAGCTCGTTCACGCCTTGGTTGATGATCACAGCCATGGTCTTGGACAAGGGGGTTTCGCCTATCAGTTCGATCGAGACCGTCGTGCGCAATTTTTCGGTCAGGGAGACAGCCAGGAAGTCCACATGCAGCATGCGTCCATAAATGACGTCTTTCTGGTAATCGCGGACGATGGCGGTGTGTTTCACGCCAGCCACATCGATGGTAACCAGGCTTGAGGAGGTCAGTTTGCTTAATTTCATGGAAGTCTCGTGAGCTTCCATCTGAATCGGAAAGGCTTCCAGGTGGCGGCCGTAGATCACACCCGGCAGCAAGCCTGCGCGGCGCAATGCGGCTACCTTTTTGCCCGTAACGGTCCTTTTTTCTGCTTTGATAATTACTTCTTCGTTTGCCATTTTCTTTTCCTTTGGGCGCCTCTCACCTGCCTTCAGGTTACCCTCGCCCTGTGAATTTACCGGACGGATTTCCGGCGAGGGGTAATTCTATACGGAATGAGGAAGATAGTCAAGACTGACTGACTGGCGGAGGAAGGATCGCAGCAATTCTCAATATGGGAAAGCTTTTTGGGAATTCTGGTAAGCATTGCCTCAACATGCCTTTCTGTTCATTTGTTTATTGGATAATATGGGCGATCATTCTTTTCTAGGAATGATCTCCCTTTGCTCTTAGACTGTTCGAACTTTATGCTGATGTCATCTTATGGTAAACGGAAGATAAATCAGTACAGCTGCCATGACCTGGGCAGTATCTACGTTGTCAGCTGGGTTGACATCGCTCTCATTGGATGCAATGGACAGATTTACGTCATAAAGAGTGCTGATAGGGGCCTCCGAGGGAACGGAAACATAAACGATAAAGTTTCCCGCATCCGAGAATGCCAGGTCGGGCAGGTGCCAGGTGATGGTATTGCCAACGACTGATGGCGTTAATCCAGATGTGTCATAGATATAACTCAGTCCATCCGCCAGAGTGAGGGACAGAACTGGATTGGTGCCTGTGGTTAAGCCCTGGTTGAGATAATGCACCCGTAGGCCAGCCAGACCTCCCGGGACCGCACCATAAAGCGGTCCTGAGAATTCCGTCATCAAATCCAAGCCTTCATCAGGTTGCCATGAATTGGTCGTGGTGCTGTATCCGTCATAATTAATATTCATTCCGTCTCCGAAATGGTTGAAAACCACGGGCCCGCTCAACAGGGCTCCATTGCTGCCAAGAACAAGCGCATAATACAGGTACTTCCCATTTCCATCACTCCAGGTAATGACACCGTGATTGGCAGAGTCTTTTGTCACGGAAGGCCCATAAGCATGAGTGCTGTTGGAGGGATGGGTTAGTTCATCCGAAGTAAAAATTGTGGCATAGTTGTTTCCATTTAGGATTGAGTATTTTATACCGGTGTCCCATTCGGTCACAAAAAGTATATTCCCGCCAGATAGTTGAACACCATTGGTAAAATTATTGAAACTAAGATCACTCTCCGGCACAAGCAGGCTGCCGCTGCTGTCGTATACCCGGTATTTGGAATCTGAATAGCAGTAACTAGCATCGCAATAGTGCTGGTAATACGTGACGAAATACCGGTTGTTGCTCAGCCCGGTGACCGTGGGAACCTTATATTCATTCAAAGAATCTGTCATTTTTGTCGCAGGGACAACTGCCGCACCGCTGCTCTGGCATATGGTGTAGTAAACATCCGCTTGAGCAGAAGTGCCTTGATTAACATATTTTTCCCAGGTCACCATGAAGCGGTTATCCGCTGTTGAGGCGATGTTGAGGTAAGAAAAATGGGGATTATTCACAGCATACCAATCCCCCCAACTGCTATTATTGGTCAGGTTGACCGGGCCATATTCCAGGCTGCCAGAAGGATTTAATACTGCGAACCAGACGTTAAAATTGAATTGTTTAGTAGGGCTGTCGATGTAACGAACCCAGGCAATGCCAAATTTTCCATCGGGAGCCGCTGCCAATGACTGATAATCAATGTAGGTATAGGCACCTGGCTCGGCATACAGGCTGGTTAATACGGTAACAGGATACGTTAATTGCCCGAAGTGGTCGGTCTTGGAATAATTCAAGGTGTAGCCGTTGTAGCCATCATCATCACGCTGGTTCCGCATAAGCCAGGCGTTGATGAAGCCGTTGTCAGCGGTCTCAACCACAACCGGGTCGTAAACATTGTCCCATCCGGGTGATACTTTTACATTTTGTTGAATGGATGTCCAGTTCAAATCCATGTTGACCTGGCCCTGAGAATTTATCCTGTATGTTTGTGCAAATGAAGCGGGGGCAGTTGATTCCAGCGTAGCGGTCTTGGTCTTGTAAGTATCTAACGAGGAGGATATGTCCACAAGCGTTTTGACGGCTGAGCCGAGTGACAGCCCATTTGGCGCAGTGACCCTGACCATGATGCCCCTGGCTTCCCCTTGTGCAAGCGAACCTGTATCGATAACCGAATCCCCATCAGTATCTATCAGCAGGTCACCGGTTGCTGGATCGTGCAAGGTGGCTGTCCAGAGCGACCCTAATGGCACAATGGTAACGACCATGTCATAAACATCTTCCCCCAAATCTCCATTATTTTCTACGGTAAATGTGAATTCATCCATGTCGTCAGAGTAGCTGAATTCGCCCTGGTAGAGGGGGGATACACGTAACCTGGCCGACACCCCTGGCCTTGTGAATAATACAGCTGAATATGAGTTGGTAGGCCAATCGCATCTGTTCCAGTATGTCAAACCATCCAGCCCATATGAATCTTCAATTCCCGAAGTGGAACAGTAATAACCATTATTATCAGGGTTGCGAACAGTATTATATTGGAATTTTATGTCGCCATTTTGATAGAGAATGGTTTGAAAAGTGTATTCATATCCTTCGTAGTCCTGCAATTGGTTCCACTGGACCACAAAGTAAGTGCCGAATGATTTGTAAAAGACCTGCCCGGTAGGATAATATTGATAATTCCAATAAGGTGCAACAACGTTGTTGGGATAGCTCTCATTTGGTATTTCACCAGCGCTGTCCACATTGCCGTTATCAAACGTAAGATAACCAGCACCGGTGATGTAAATTTGCGGATAAATATTCTCATAAAATGGAAATGAGAAAGGTAAAGCAATTGGATCCGTGATATCGTAGGTGTCATCAATTTCAGTATTCGTCCCATTTGTAATATCCACCCAGGAATAAGTTGTGCTACTCAAAGTGTAGCCATAATCATCCATGTCACCGATGGAGAGCAACTCATTGGTGGTATCTTCCTCAGGCATGGAGCCTGCAGGCATGTACCAGTTGCCGTCCGCATCCTGGCAAGGTTCACCCTGCACACAGGGTTCCCTGAGGGCCGGCTCTTCTGGCGGTTTCGGTGGTTCCGGGGTCTGTGCACTTGCCGGCTGAACACCATTAGGCAGTACTGCACCAAACACAAAAATAATCGTCAGTGTCAAGTAAACGAATTTGTTCTTCATACCCTCTCCTTTATGAAGTATTAACGATTTGGGAACTGAAAAATGTACCCGAACTTTTTGATTATTTTGAATTTTATCACCATCCGAAGATTGCCAAACATCAATTCGCACCCCCAGGGCAATTGTATCTAAACTTCTTTTTGTGAAAAAACGACACTTTTGATCATTTTGAGTTGGCAATATGTGCATTTGTTGGTTCGTTTATGTGTCTGATTGCCTATGAAAGGAGTTTTTATGATCACGATGGCTGTCACCTGTGGCTCACTTGCTGATAAAGTTTGAGTGAGGTGTAAAAATCGAACACAAAAATGGCAAAAGAAGCTTGTTTTATATTGTCAGACATAAGTTGCGATTGCCCTGGAGGGCTGCTCTTTGGGTGGCGCTGCGAGC
>JBAQMM010000007.1:0-2101 GCA_049302815.1 Anaerolineaceae bacterium
GTACAGGTCCACATCCACAAAGGCGTCCACCGGGTGGGTCTTGCTCAGCAGGCGCGGCAGGTGCAGCCGGTTGGATTGCGAGAGAAACACCTCGCGCACGTCATCCCGGTCGCCTAAGTTGACGACACCGCCAGAGATGGCACAGGTGCCCACCGCGATCACCCTGCCCACGTTACGGACAGCCCTCTGTAAATTGTAAGCGTCCTCATCGTTACGGACGCCGCCAGAAACCAGCAGCACCTCCACATCATCCGGGATGCGCTGCGTAGAGACAACCAGGGGCATGTAGACCAGCTGATATTTGTCATACCACTCACTGGCATTGAGCAGTGATACCTCACAACCAGCGCAGCCAGAAAGCTGCAAGACAGCAAATTGGGGAAGTTTGGGGGTTTCAATTTCCATGGGACGCTCCTTTTCCACAGAATAAGCAGCCTTATTCACGGTTTTTTGGGCTTTTTCCACAAGCTATGAACAGATTATGCACAGTAAAATTATACCCGTTTATCATTGGGCTCTTTTCCCATTAGGCTAGGGTAATTCAATTATGCCGGAGCAGCCGCGAAGCGGAGTCTCGCCTGGATAAAAGAGCAAATACCGATCACCCCCTGATCCGTGCTACAATTCCAACGCGGAAAATCATGAAACGGACCCAACACCATGCAGCCTGACCTGAATTTTTTGACCGATATAGCCCTCCGATCCGGCAGTATGCAGCGCGAAATGCAAAACCAGGACCTGGATATCCATCTCAAAGGTCGCGCGGACCTGGTCACCAAGGCTGACAAAGCTGTGGAAGCCTACCTGTTGGAGCAGATTTTGGACAGGTTCCCTTCCCACAGCATTATCGCCGAAGAGAGCGGCAAACACGAGGGCGATCCCGCCCATCAATGGTTCATTGATCCCCTGGACGGCACACTCAATTACGCCCACGGAATGCCCTTTTACGCTGTCTCAATCGCTTATGCCTGTAATGGCAAACTGCACTTGGGCGTGATCTACGACCCAAACCTGGACGAGTGCTTTTCTGCTGGGCTTGGTCAGGGCGCCTGGTTCAACGGTCAGCCCATGCGCGTCTCCAAGACCGAAAACTTGGAAGATTCGCTCCTGATAACTGGCTTTCGGGCTGCGCTCTTTGATACCCCCCGCTCCAATATCAACCATTTCCTGCTCTTTTCACGGCTTTCGCAAGGGGTCCGGCGGCTTGGTTCTGCCGCGCTGGCACTGGCGTATGTGGCTTGCGGGCGCCTGGAAGGTTACTGGGAATTGCAGCTCTACCCCTGGGACCTGGCAGCTGGCACGCTGCTGGTGCAGGAAGCCGGCGGGATGGTGACCGGCCTGTATGGGGAGATGACCCCGCCTGACGCGCAGACCAACATCCTGGCAGCCAACCCGCGCATCTTTCCGCAGATGCTATCAGCCTTACGCGAAGAACGTGAAAGAAGCCAATCTCAAGAATCGTAGGGGGAGTTTTAGTCCTGATTCGCGCCGCGGATTTCGCCGTGGGGTGGCCCAACCTGTGATCTCACTGGTCGAATTTGGTTGTCACTCGCCAAGATAACGGTCTTTTTGGTAGTCATCGATAAGCCAGCCGGGCTGCGTTCAGATTGCTTTGCCGTCCTGTTACCGGTTATTTATGTTTTGGCGACGTTCGGCTGGCATCCTGTTATGGTAAAGATCATGGGAAGCCCTAAGGGTGGTCGATAATATTGATTTTCACTTCAAATATACCATTCCTGACCGTACATTGACCCAGACCGCTGCCCTCATATCTGATGACATAATATTCCGGAGGAGCAGATTCAACGTTGGAAATTCGCCCTAGAATATCCGCCGGCTCGCACACCACTTCAAGGTTCACCGCGGGATATTCCACCTCCTTGAGCACCAGCGAGAATCGGGAGGTCAGCCAGAACTCGAAAGACTTCCCGCTGTCACCTGCCACGATTTCTTCCGGTGCTGGCGTCCAGCTGGTCCAGTCCATGGTCGGATTGGCTTCCCCTGTGGTTGATTTCAATGGATATTGGCTTGCTTGTGGAGTTTGCGTGGCCGTACCGGCAGCATGCCCTGCAGCAGCGAACAGAGCCGGGTCGCCTGCGCC
>JBAQMM010000008.1:0-13054 GCA_049302815.1 Anaerolineaceae bacterium
GCCTTTGCCCGCAGCGGGGTTCCATCTTCCTGGTACCAAAGCGCTATGGAGTTGCCCGCCTGGTGGCCATTCCCATCCAGTTCGATCCATTGTTCCAAGCTGTGCTTGGGAGGCCTCCCCCTGTACCAGTCTTTTGGCATTGTGGCACATTTGTCGGGATTGTCCAGGCAAAATATATCCCAATAGTTTTCGACCTTCTGCAGGCTATGTGCCCAGCCTTTTTCCGAGAGGGTTTGGGCCCTTAACGCCAGCAGGCTTTGTAATTGTTCTATTACCTTTTTTGTGGCCAGCCCGGTTGCGATGTTTGCATCCTGGTCTGCATCTATTGTGGGTGTGGAGTTTGGTTCGGGGGTTTCGGTCTTTGGTTGATTCTGAACGGTATTTGTTTCAGTCACAGACGCTGTCTTAGTCCGCGAGGGCTCAATGGCGGGCGCGCAAGCGCTCAATAAAAGGATCAGGGCGAAGGCAGGAAATAAGAACCGACAACAAGCTAAAACCTTTTTCATCGTGATCTTCTCCTTTCGTCAAAATCAAGGCGGGTTTCCCCGCCTTGATGGTTGTGGCGATCCGTTAACTGATTTCAATCACTGATATGTGCTGAAGAGGCGGGCAAAATCTCAAATTCACCTGGCTCCCCTCCGCATAGGCTATGGACAAATTGGTGTTGGGTTTCTGTAAATGAAACCCTGCGGGAACCGGGCGAGCATTCATACAAGGCAATATATCTGCCCCGAGAAAACGTGCTGGCATTGTATGTTCCCCAACTGCCAGTAGTACCATAGGATACTACTGTCTCGTTACATTTTTGTGAGCAGTCCACCCATTTTTGATGACCTTGGTCGGGTTTTCTGTTTTGCTGTTTGCCCAGCAATAGATGTAATCGGGCCCTCGTGAATTGGTGGATTGATACGCAGCATGCGTATCACACCAGGAGATGGAATTAATCGAACTTTGTTCATCGCTGGCGGCCGATTCCTTTGCCTTAACTTCTGATATTGAAATTAAAGCCTTTTCCCAGCTTTCCTGAACGTCCTTAGGCATTTGTACGCCTGCCTCGAGCAACAAGATCCTCTGGGCAGACCAAGGCTCCAATTTGCCCGATTCCAGGACCGCCTCGGTGGAGCGGCTCAGGTAACTGCCAGTTGTGAGATCAATGGCCACATCCTGTCTGAAAGCGATTACGGGCTCTGCGAACTGCTCAAACTCCATTCCTTCAACCTGATAGGTTTTAAGAATATGGAGTGCCTCGCCTTCAAGCCAGACTTCAAAAGTATCGGACGTTTCTTCAAAGCGAATCAAATCGTTGATATAGGAACTCAACTGACCTTCAAGGATTGTCGGAACTGAACCCGCGGGTTGTGGCTGCGCTTGCGGGTCAAGCCCAACCCCGCGTTCGAGCAAGGTCAGATTCCCTCCAAAACCTTCAAAGTCGGAGGCTGTGACCTGAATGATGTCACCAGCCTCATTTTTTACAACCTGATAGCTGGCCTTGCTTAAGCTGCCAGCTTCATCCTCGACGTAAGTCCAGGCTTCCTCTATGCTTAATTTGGGAGTTAACCCTTCCATGACGGTGCCAGTGTTTTCGTCAGCAAAAGGGTCATAGCGCTCATCGACAGTGTGCAACCAACCGGTTTTCCGGATCGTGGCAAGATTGGTTTTTTCCAGTTCACGCAATGCGGGCAAGAGATCCGCTAATTGCAGTTGCCCTTTTTTGGCAAGCAGGGTTTCAACACTGGGTGGGATCGTCATACCTTCAGCCTGGGCGGTGTTCCTGCTGAAACCGGTCGCGCCAAACAGCAGAAGGATGACTAACGTCCACGAAAAGAATTGTTTTGTTTTCCACTTATTCATAAACTATTCCCTCCAAGAGGTTTACTAAGCAGATCACCACATTTTTGTTGTAGCACGCTCTGCACATATTGTCAAGTTTGTGAGGAGGGTGGTTTCTGTTTCAAAAGTCGTTAGAAGCAGAGAAAGGACAAAAAGAGAGAGTTCCTGCTATACATGTGATGGGTAAAAAACAAGAAGGAGGAACTCTCGGATGACACAATACACTGTCGAAATCATGATCGTGGTAAAGCCTGGCTTGCAAAGCGAGGAACTTATCCACCATGTTCCGCTGGCACAATTAAGGCTGAGTCGGGCTAGATTTGCCATTCACCGTCTTGAAGCAGGATCGCCCTGGTACCATCCACCTTCACGCCGGTAACGGTCACGTCCGGTCCACCGACCATGAAGTCTACATGGATCAGGGAATCATTCATGCCCAGTTTGCGGTTTTCTTCGCTCGAGCGCTCGGTGCTACCGGCTAAGTTCTCGCTGTACGCCGCTCCCAAGGCAAAGTGACAGGAGGCATTCTCGTCAAAAAGGGTATTCTTGAACAGTACCTTGGTGTTGCTGATGGGGGAATTATGCGCCACCAGGGCGACTTCACCCAGCCTTTTGGCTCCGTCGTCCATGTCCAGCAGGTCTGTTATGATCTGTTTTCCGATTTCAGCATCATAATCCACCACCTGACCCTCTTTGAAAACAAAGCGGAATTTATCGACAATCTGACCGCGCACACTTAGGGGCATGGTGGCTCGCAGGCTACCATTTACTTTGTTGGCGTGCGGCATACTGAAGATTTCCTCCGTCGGGATGTTGGGAAAGAAGACGTCCCCCGCTTCACTTGTGGATGATCCGCCCATCCAGATGTGGTCGTCGACCAGGTAAAGTTCAAGATCTGTGCCGGGGCCTTGGTAGAGCAGCTTCTCAAAATGGTTGGCATTCAGGAAGCCCTGGCGCTGCTTCAGGGCGGCATCATGATCCTTCCAGGCTTGCACAGGGTCATCCTGGCTGACCCGTGTGGCAGCGAAGATGCTCTCCCACAGTTTTGCCAGACCTTCCTGCTCGGGCAGATCAGGAAATGCGGCTTTAGCCCAGGCTTTGCAGGCTACCCCGGCGACACACCATTTGACCTTGTTTTCCATGGTGTATTTCTGTATGCGCTTGTTTGCCATGCCGGCGGTTTTTTGCCAGGTGGCGATCTTGGCCGGGTCAACCGACTTCAAAAGATCTGGATTGGGAGAGGATAGCGACAGAACATGATAATTGTCCTGGTACATTTTCTCCAGGTAGTCCACCAGGTATTCCGGATAAAACTCAAAAGCCGCATCCGGGGCGTATAGATAACGCTGCAAGGTAATGTCATCATCGGTGAAGTCCAGCTGGACGTCGATGACACCTTTCGCATAAGCCTTTTTGCTGATGAGCCGGACAAGAGGCAGGCAGTCCTCGGTTAACCGGATGTTCAATTTATCGCCAGGCTTTAAACTTAGGCCGATGTTTACGATCAGATCTGCATATTTATCAAGATTCTGTTCAAAAGTCATTTTTTCTCCTATTCGATTCTCAGTTATTCACGCCCGCGATATTATCCGCACTCGATATCGACAGAACACTGTCTTCACAGATTCCATGCAAATCTCAGATAACAATCTTGCGCAGGTGGTTATGAAGTGTATTCCGTGGGCGGCTGTCAACGGTAATATTATCTCACAAGGTCAATTGTTGGAGCGGATTTCCAACAAAAGGCAGGGTATTTTCGGAAAAGGTTTGAATCCGGTTTTGCTCGTTTTCCTGGAAAAACATAATTATCCTTTTAGTACAAAGTTAATACGAAAACCAAACTGCCGTTGACGTTTTATTCCCCCATATGGTAATATTGAATATTATTATGTCCTAAAGTATGAATTTTTCGCAACCATCTCGTTCAAGGAGAAGATAACATTAGTAGTAAACAAGATTATAGAATAAACGAACGCATCAGGACAGAGAAGGTTCGCCTGGTGGACGAAAACGGAGAAAATGTCGGCATCGTCCCCACCGGAGATGCACTTCGCAGAGCAGACAACGCCGGTCTGGACTTGGTTGAAGTGGCTCCAAACGCGGATCCGCCTGTGTGCAGGATCATGAACTTCAGCAAGTTCCTTTACGAGAAAGAAAAAAAGGAACGCGAAGCCCGAAAATCACAAACTAAGATTGAAATCAAGGAAATCAGGCTCCGACCAAAGACCGGAGACCATCACCGCAGTTTCAAGGTGGATGACGCCCGAGGTTGGCTTAAGAGCGGCATAAAGGTACGCGTGACCATCCGTTTTCGCGGACGCGAGATTACCTACCCGGAACTTGCCCTGGAAGATCTTAAGGAAATCGCTGAAGAATTGAAAGATGTTGGTGAAATTGAACAGGCGCCCAACATGGAAGGGCGCACCATGTTCATGCTGCTGATACCCAAAAAATAAGCATTGACTCTGGAATAATCAGGTATAATAGGCTTTTGGTATTTTAACCAGCGGCTGCGGTCGGTTTACAGCCGCTGGATTTTCTTAGAGGAGTTTGATCGTGCCCCGAAAACAGAGTAGTGGTAAGTACAAGTTGAAAACTCATAAGGCAACGTCAAAACGCTTTCGTACAACCGGAACTGGTATGATCGTGCGCACAAAGATTGGTAAAGGCCATCTGCGCCGGAATACTTCCAAGCGAACGAAAGCTATGCTGGCAGAGACCATCGCAGTCAAATCCAAAGGTCTGACCAAGCATATCAAGCGTTTGGCACCTTACATGAGTAAAAAGGACTAAAGTCCTGTCGATTCGTTTTAGTGCGGCTGCTGGGTGTATGCAACTGGATGCAAAATCTGACGCCCAGGGGACTGCAAAGGAGATAATAAAATGGCAAGAGTAAAGAGTGGGCCTTATCGACGCCGAAAACATCAACGGCGAATAGCTCACAACAAGGGTTACGAAGGTACCCGGAATCACCTTTTCAAGCGCGCCAATGAAGCTTACATGAAAAGCCAATGGTACGCTTATAATGACCGCCGTAATCGCAAACGCGACCTGCGGAGGTTATGGATTGTTCGCATTAACGCGGCTGCCCGCTTGAATGGTCTATCCTACAGCCGGCTGATCAATGCGATGCACAACTCCGACATCATTCTGAACCGCAAGGTTCTGGCTGACCTGGCAGTACGGGATCCGCAAGCCTTCGCGCAAGTGGTCGCCAAAGCAACCTCTAAGGCATAAAATCGCCTGATCAATGAAACAACCCCTGAGTAATTCAGGGGTTGTTTTTTGTTTTCTTTTACGAGTGCGTTCCGGATAGCACCTACAACTTTAAACTATTTAGCATCATCTGACGGATCATGGAATCGCTGGTGGGCCGAATGCCAGCAGGGTGTTGTTCAATGCGTCACTTACCCACACCTGACCGTCCTTGCCGACCGCAATGCCGCTAATCACACCCATCAGGTAGGAATTGTCGAACCCGCCCCACAGTTGCAGGAAATTACCCTGCTCGTCAAAGCGGATCACCCTGCCAAGATCCGGATCGGTGATGAAGACCTGATTTTCCGGGCTTAGGGCAATGAAGGGTTTGTTATCCAGCGAATCGGTGTTCCAAGCATCCACTTCCCAACTGAGAATGCTGGTGTAAAGGCTGTTGTCGGCGTTGGGTTCAAACACCTGAACGCGGTTGTTCCAGGTATCCGCCACGTAAATTCTGCCAAGATCGTCCACCGCGATACCAACCGGCTCATCCAACTGACCAGGAGACATGCCCCTGCCGCCGAATTGGGTCAGGTAATTGCCTTGGCTGTCAAAGACCACCACGCGCTGTTTGCCCGTATCGGTTACAAACACACGCCCATCCGCGTCCACAGCGATGCCGCGGGGACCCCAGAACGAATCCACCATACCAGAAACATTAAATTCACTCCACATGCGCAGGAATTGACCGTCCGCGGTGAAGACCTGGATGCGGTGGTTCCAGGTATCGGTGACATAAACCGATCCATCCGGTCCGACCGCGACACCCCAGGGCTCGTTGAACATGCCTTCCGGAGCAGATCCATCCAAAACATTGGCATAGGAACCCCAGGCATTCAGAAAGAGACCGGTTGAGTCGAGGTGGACGATGCGGTGGTTGCGGGAGTCAGCCACGTAGAGGCTGCCGTCTTCTGCGGTGGCAATGCCGCGGGGAGACAGGAAGGTGATCTCTCCAGCCACGCTGATCACGCGATCCGGATCAAGGCTGATGGTGTTGGCGGCATAGGGGTCCACCTTGGGTTCTTCCGGCTCGGGGGTGATGCCAAATTCCCAGATCTTCACAGCTACATCCTTGCGTATGTACATCCGCAGGGTGTCTGAAGGGGACCAAGTGGCAAGCGTCAAGCTGGAGTCGCCAGTTAGGGTGGCGTACTCGCTGTAATCACGGTTGAACCAGATCTGCCAGAGGGCAGAGCGCATGGCAGGTTGTTTTAACATTTCCCAGACCGTCCCGAAGGTCTGGTTGCGGTAACCTTCCATGGGCCACCACATACGCTTATAGTCATAGACATAATAGTCATCTCTCACGACGGGTTGGATACGGTCATAGTTTTGGGCACCCACCAGGATAATGGGATAGTCCTGCAAGTCCTTGGTAATATTATTGTCAAAGTCGTACTTATTTGGATAATCGCGCATGTACCACCATAAGGGGTAACGGGCATTCAGGTCGTAGGCGACCTTAATCGACTTGTCTCCGTAGAGGCGTTTTGAAATTGTTTCGATCTGCTCGACTGCGTCCTTCATGTCGCGGGTGGAATGCGCATAAACGAGGAATTCCTTGGCATTGTCGTAATTGATATAGGCGGCGCGATAAGCGGTTCGGAAAGTGAAAACGCTCAAGATGGCAAAGCCGGTCAGGACGATCGTTTTGAGGAAGGTCTTGCCTTTCCAACCTTGCAGCAGGTACATCAGACCGGCAAAGCTGCCCAGGCTGCCGACCAAAGCCAGCAGGAAGGTGCTGGTTGCCTGAAGCTGCACCAATTCCTTGCCTTGGAAGGGCGGGGTGGCACCCAATAGAGAGCCGATCAAATTGCCAAAGGCGAACAGGAAAATGCCTGTCACCAGAATCACCAGTGCGCCTTTTTTCCGGCGGACTTCCTGCCAATTGGTTTTTTCCACCAGGTAACCCAGGCCCCAGGCGGCTGCCAGGATCATGGGCATGGTGATATGGGTGGTCAGCCAGGGCATGCGCTCGCCTGCGTAGGAAAAAGCCAGCAGGCTGAACACAGACCAAAAGAGCAGCAGCGCAACGGTGGGCACGGAGCTGGCACGAGTATTGTCAGTGGGCGGCTCGGTAAACAAATTTTCGTACCAGCGCTTTTGCGGGAGTTTTCCGAGAGCTTCTACTGTTTGATCCTCTTTGGATTCGAGAGCTTCAGCCCGAGCGGCGGTGGATTCCTGCAGCTCCTCTCCAACCTCCGGAGCATCCGACCGGTTGCGCCATTCAGGAAGATTTCCTGTTTCCAATGAAACTGATTCCAGGGAGGATAAGGTTGGATCTTCCGTGTCCGGCACCGCTGCCGGCGCCTGGACGGGCTGCAGAATGGGCGGTTCAAAAGGATGATCCGGCTGGCTGGTGAACAAGCGGCGCGAGGCGGCAATGATCAGGGTAAGAATGGTGCCAAGTGCCGGCAGGTATTCATAAATAGGGATTTGCACAAAGGCGTAATAATACAGCGGCTGGGTTCCCCGCTGAACTTCCTGCTGGGACATCCAATAGCCCAGAGCTGCCACCAGTCCCTTGAAAAAGCCTTCTCCATGAGTGAAAAAGGTGGTGTAAAAGACGATAAAAATGCTCCAGAAGATCAGGGCGGAGCGCAGCCACACCTTACGGTTCCACATCATTCCCAACAGCATGGATATCAGCCCCAATAGGATGAAAACCGCTGCGGAACGAATAATGCCGGCCTGTGAGTAGTCTAGCGGATCAAAACCCAACAGTTTGATGGGGAGGGCTGCCAGCAAGGGCAGCACCAGCAGCAGCTGCAGGGCGATCAGATCAAAACTGCGCATGCGCCGGATTTCGGACATGCCCAGCCCTTTGTTCAGGTACACCAACGCGACAATGAGGGCCGCAATCAGGATCACCCCACCTACAATTATCGGCCAATTGGTCATTAGGGAAGTTGCTTGGGCGCCCTCAGCGTTCACCTCTCCTTTGGAAAACAGGTACATGCCGACGGTCAAAGCCCCTGCCAGCAGGGTGATCCCGACCGAGGCGATGAAATTGGTTTTGATCCGCGGGTTTTTCCAACGCTTTTTGAGCGCTTCGACGATGAACAGGATTGCCAGGAAGATCAACGCTTCCGCGGTGAAGATGTAAGAGGTGGCTTTGTCGGCGTAGTGCATGGCGATAATAAAAGTCAGCCAGTACAGGAATTTAACCTCACCGCCTTCCAGGTAGCGCAGGAATAGCCACAGCATCACCAGCCCCCAGAAGACGATGAAGATTTCGTTGCGGGTGTAGCGGCTGTAGAAAAGAATGTAAGGGGAGATCATGAACAGGAAGCCGGCAATTAGCGCCCCAACCCTCCCCAAATAACGCCGCCAGGCAAAGAGGGTGAAGACTACCACGGCAATCCCGAATACGGCGGCGGGGACGCGCGCGCTGAAATCCGAGTCCCCAAACAAGAAGTAAGATAGTGCCAGGGCATGGAACTGGAAAGGACCATGGGTCACAGGGTCGTAGACATACGTTTCAATGGAATAGGAAGGCACGACATGATTAACTTCATCATGGGACATGGTCCTGGCGCCCACATCGTAGAAACGGCTGATGATGGTCAGGGTGATGATCAGGATGATGAGCAATTTTTCGATGGTCAGGGAAGGCCACCAAGACACCACCGGCTTGTCCAGCCAGTGATCATTTGATTCCCGCGGCGTGGTTGCGCTTGGTTCAGCATTCATATCGGTTTCTCCGCAATGGATACATTTTTTATAGCCTTAAAACTATACTTTACTCCTGGTAAATCGACAAGGCTTAACAATGTTGTAGTTGATTCACAAGTAATAATGTCTGACGCCTCATAAATTAAAATGTCAGGATTTTTTGTGGCGCTCGTCTGCGTGTGGGTGTGGTGATGGAGGGGTGATTATTGGTAAACCAATACGTGGAGGAAGCAGGCTTGCGCCCGCTCCGGAATTGTACAATGGTCCGTTGGACGGATGAAGCGAGCCTTATCCCTCATTAGGCTTTTGAACCTTCTCACAGTTGTTACAGACCAATGGGCTGCCGTGGGGGACAGGCTTGGCGAAGGATTCGTCTCTTTGGTGCAATCAAAAGAGGAGTGCATCCTACGGGGGAGACCGGTGCGGCAAATCGCCTACAGGGTGTGCACCGTTTTTGTGCGCACCAACGAGAAAGTTTGTTCGGTAGAGGTGGGCTCAGATGAAGAGTACACCCTATGAAATTCATTAATGGAACAAGCATGTCATCCTAAGAAACGCACGCGACGATGGAACTTCCGTGAAGTGGAGTACAATAACCGGCATGAATAATCTGCACCGACCGTTGGCGGCATTATTTGTCCTAATCCTGGGCATACCGGTCCTGGCTGGCTGCGCACAAACCACCCCAACTGACCCGGCTACTCCGGATTCCCAATCACTTTACGAGACATCGGCCGTCCTGGTGACCCAATCCTTCCAGCTGACCCTGGTTGCCTTCCAGAATGAGACCGCGACGCCGGAACCGACCGCCACGAACACCGCCCAGCCGACTCAAATCCCCACTATTATCCGCACGCGGACGGCGGAAGCAACTCCAACTTATATCCTGGATTGTAACCGGGTTGGGGCGGGCGTTCCCTTCGATATCACCATCCCGGATGAATCCCCGATGCTGCCGGGTCAGAAGTTTACCAAGATCTGGAAATTGATCAATAACGGCTCCTGTAAATGGACCCGGCTTTATAAACTGGTCTTTTTCTCCGGCAATTCGATGGAGGCGATCCAAACGCAGTTGTTCCTGGGTGAGGTTCTGCCCGCAGGGGAAGTGGAAATGGGTGTCGAAATGGTGGCTCCCATGGAGCCTGGCTACTATCAGAGCAATTGGATGCTACAGGCGCCGGATGGCGAGCTTTTCGGTCTGGGTCCCAACGGGGATGCCCCCTTCTGGGCGCGCATCCAGGTGGTGGAGCAATTCACACCCACGGTTGTTACCACACTCACTGCCACACCCACACTCGCACCCACACTCACACCCACACCGAGCATGACCGGGACACCTTAATTGGTTTGGTTCTGCCAAACGCCCGAAAAATACCTCATCAAGGAACGTACGCATGAAAAAATATGTCAGTTACAACTCCAAAGTATGGGATTTGTGGAGCGGTGAAAAGAACATCTGGACTGTGCCGGTTTCTCACGAACAATTCGTCCAAAGCCAGCAAGGGAATTTGGTCATCTACCTGACGCCAGAAAAGCCTGTGCCTGCGGAATGGTACACCGGATTGGGCAGGAAAGTCCTGGGGCTTGCCAGCGGGGGCGGGCAGCAGAGCGCTTTACTCACAGCGCATGGTTATGAGGTTACCATCCTGGACAATTCAAAAAATCAACTGGAATCTGACCGGATGGTGGCGGAGAGGGAAGGCTATCCGATCAAGTTGGTCAGAGCAGACATGACCAGACCATTTCCGTTTGAGGATGGGAGCTTCGATTTCATTGTCAACCCCGTCTCCAACTGCTATATCGCGGACCTGACCAACATGTGGCATGAATCCTTCCGGGTGTTGAAAAAGGGCGGAGCACTGATGACGGGCTTCACCAACCCCCTTGTATACCTGTTTGACGACATGGATTTACCAGAAAACGTCCACAAACCGATTGTCTGCGTCAATCCGCTGCCATTTGACGACAGGGCACGGGAAGCCCGGGGCATCAAGATCACCAGCGATGAGGGCTACCAATTCAGCCACACGCTTGAGAAGCAGCTGCGCGGGCAGATGCAGGCAGGTTTTTTGATCAAGGATCTCTATGAGGACACGGACACCAGTTGCCGGCTGAGCCAGTTCACCAGCCTTTATATGGCTGATCTGGCGGTTAAACCATAGAATTCTGATCTATTAATCGGTGCACAAAAACCCTTACGGGCAGGGCTTTTGAAAGGTGTTTTCGCTGTTCAGGTTATACACAAACTACGAGGTGATTTCATTGTTGATCCAAGGGCTCTTAATTTATAAATGATGGATATTTATCCGCACCGCTGGCTGTAGTCAAGCCTTTACCTGATGTTAAATAATTCACCATATTGCAATAGTATAATGTTAGTGGAGGGGACTAAACGAATGGTTTCAATGCAGTTATTCGATTTTACGGTTTCTTACGGATGATTTACAGGAGCAAAAAATGACTTCAAGAAATGAAAACCGATTTGAAAAAGTCACCAGGAGCTGGTGGTTCTATCTCCTTATGATGTTGATCAGTTTTATTCCATCCTATTCCGAGATTCCAGTTGATCCACAAAATACGAACAAGCTTGTCCTGGAAGTGATTTCGAATCCCGTAATTTATTCCTTTACCTCAGTTTATGCGTTGTTCAAGATTGTTCCACTGGTGCTGGTGGTTTCTTTAGTGATTTTCAAGGGACGAACAACCCGTCCTTTTTATCTTTGGGCTGGTTTTAGCCTTTTCGTGATGGCCGTTTTTCAGAACATGGGCTATACCAAATCATATGGGTTTGCTGTGCTTATCGGGAACGTTATCATGCTGGCGTTCCTGGCGGTTTTGTGGTTCATTGCCGCCTACAAACAACCTGCCGATAGCTTGGATCTTTCAAAGCCAGCACCCTTGTGGCGTTATTGGGTGGTAATCCCCGCCATTTTAGCCTTTTGGTTCCCAATTCAGACTGGTGCCTCCGGTATTCCTGTCCCAGATTTTTCACTTTCCGGCTTTTTTCTTAATGAAGCAGGTTTGACCTTTTGTATGATGATGGCAGTGTATAACGCCGTCCTGGTTTTAGCCTATCCCCGTGTGGATATACCCATGATGCGAGTTTCTGGGGCGACGGGATTTGCCATCGGTATATTAAATGTGATTCAATTTCTGCTTTCACCCCAGTATGGTCCCTGGATGGCTTTCTTGCACATGCCTCTCCTGTTCATTTCCCTGAACGCACTAATTCTTGCACTTCGCAAGAAACCTATTGAGGTTCATTGATATTACCGATTTTAAGATAAGATTGTTTACTATAACAACCTCCGAGGAGCATTACCATGAGCGATCTCAGCCTCAATCCAGACCCCAGCAACATGCTGGGCTACATAGACGCCCTTCCAGATGATCTTGAAAAAGCCTGGCGACTGGGGTATGAACTCCCTCTGCCTGATTTCCCCCGGATTGATCAGGTAGTGATCGCCGGCATGGGCGGCTCTGCCATTGGCGGAGATTTGCTGGCGTCTTTCCTGGCTCCGATTGGTTCCGTGCCGGTGGTTTCCCATCGCAATTACGGGCTGCCAGCCTGGGCGAACGGAAAAAACACCCTGGTGGTGTGTTCTTCTCATTCCGGCAATACTGAAGAAACGCTCAGCTCATTCCAGTCTGCCTTTAAGCAGGGCTGTTCCGTCCTTGCCCTGTGCACCGGCGGGAAATTGCGGGATGTGGCCGAAGCCAGCCAGACGCCTGTTTGGATTTTTCACCATACCGGGCAGCCGCGCACAGCCATTCCCTATTCCTTTGGGCTGTTGCTTGCCCTGACCTGCCGGCTGGGGCTTTGCCCGGATGCGAAAAATGACGTATCGGAAGCAATTGCAGTATTGCAGGTTGCCAGACCGGACCTGACAGCCAGCGCGGGAATCTTCGCCAATCCGGCCAGGCGCCTGGCAGGGCAACTGATTACCCGCAACATTGCTATTTTCGCGGCGGGAGAGTTGGAAGTGGTCGCCCGGCGTTGGAAGACCCAGATCAATGAGCTGGCAAAAGCCTGGGCAAGCTTTGAAGGGCTGCCAGAGTCCAATCACAACACCCTGGCTGGTCTGTTGAACCCGGAGAGCCTGTATGAGCGGACCTCGGCAGTTTTCTTGCGGGCAGCCATGGATCACCCGCGCAACGTCCTGCGCCTGGATGCTACCCAGCAGGCTTTCCTGCAAGCCGGGATTGCCACAGACGCTGTTTGTGCCAAAGGAAGCTCCCGCCTGGCACAGATGTGGAACCTGCTGCAGTTTGGTGATTATATGTCTTATTA
>JBAQMM010000009.1:0-3291 GCA_049302815.1 Anaerolineaceae bacterium
GACGAGCAGCGCCAGCCCCGCCAGAGCCAGTGCCAGGGTAAGCCACATGCTTGACCCCGAAGCGGAAGCCTCCCCCATTGTATTCCCGTTCTGCCATATTCTGGCGGAAAAAAACGCCGCTCCTGCATAGAACAGAAAAGTAATAATAGAAAAGACCAACTGGAGGATACTCATCCAGTCAGTCTTTGCATTTATTTGGGTTGGTTGAGCTGTTGGCTCAACGATCATTTTTCCTCAATGGTGACGGAAATGATCTTGTCTCCAATAGGGGCATCGGGGTTGGTCTGCGGATCACGCTCCGTGATCAGGTTCAACACATCCATGGAGGCAGTGTCAACAACCTTGCCAAAAATAGTGTAGGAACCAGTCAGTTGCGTAGTCGGGACGTAGGTGATAAAGAACTGGCTGCCATTCGTATCGGCGCCGCTGTTAGCCATGCCAACCATGCCGGCTTCGTCGTAGGTCAAATTGGGACTGATTTCATCGCGGAATTCATATCCAGCGCCTGAAATACCTGTGCCGCTGGGGTCTCCAGTCTGCGCCACGAAGTCATGCAAAACGCGGTGGAAGGTGATGCCATCAAAGAAGCCCTCGCGGGCCAAATACACGAATGAGTTGACTGTCAGAGGAGCTTCCTTGGGGAAGAGTTCGATGAAAATATCACCTTTTTCAGTTTCGATGGTCGCGGTATATTCCTTATTCTGGTCAATCACCCAGGGTGGGCATTCACTGACGAGGTCTTTCTCGTATTTGATGACGTCAATCACCATGCCGAGAGTCGCGGCATCATACGCATACTGCCACGGTCGACCATTCAACAAGATGGTCGGGGTGGAGCTCAGACCGATGGTGCTGGTACCGTATTCCAGGTCCGCGGCAATTTTATTCACAATGTCTTCGCTGGTGAGATCGCTGGCAAACTGCTTGGTATCCAACCCCAGGGTTTTTGCTTCCGTTCCTAGCCAAGTGGTAAATTCTTCGGTAGTCAATTCTGACCAATCCGCCTGTTTGGAGAACAGGACGTCATACATATCCCAGAATTTACCCTGTAAACCGGCTGCTTCAGAAGCCTGGGCTGCCAGGGTGGCATTCGCATGCAGGCTCACCAGTGGGAAGTGACGGTACACTAGACGCACATCGTCTGGATACTTTTCCAGCAGTTTTTCCGCTTCAGCGTAAAAACCCGCGCAGGCAGGGCACTGGAAGTCACTGTATTCCATAATGGTCAATGTCACATCTTCCGGACCCCTGGACCAATCTTTGTCAGTAATTACAGGGAAAACTGACAGGATGGCTTCTTGCTCATCCGTGAGATCCGGGAAGAAACCTTCATAGACGGTGCAGATCATCTTGTTATCCTCATCGAAGAGGCGGGTGTCCTCTGTCGCTGCCGGGGTGGGCACAACAGTCGGTTCATTTGCGCCGGGTGTCGCGGTTTCCTCAACAGCTGCTTCCGTGCTGGTCGGGGTTGGTTCAACCACCGGAGGAGTGGGGGTGTTTACCTTGCATGCGCCCAATACCAGCATGACTACCAGTAGAACCACAGATATCGTATGTACTTTTTTCATTCTGTTCCTTTCGCTCAATTTCCTTCCTTTGGATTTTTTTTATGAAAGGGAATTGGGAATTGTGTGGGTTGTGTTTTCGTTTATAAACTGCATCACCGCCTGGCGCATGGCGGATTGAACGGCTTCCTTTGGCTGGGTCGCATCAATCACCCGCCAGCGCTTGGGTTCTTCCGCGATCAACGCGTGATAGCCATTGCGGACGCGTTGGTGGAAGGATACTTCATAGGCATCCAGGCGGTTCCATTCATCCACTTTCCGCTTGCGCTGCAGGCCGGTTTCGACATCCATATCCAGAAACAGGGTCAGGTCAGGTTTGAGCTGGTCAGTGGCGAAAGCCAGCATGGATCGTAGGGAAAGCAAATCCAACCCGTGCCCATAACCCTGGTATGCCAGGGTTGAATCTCCGTAGCGGTCACAGAGGACTATTTTACCATCCTGCAGGGCTGGTTTGATAACTTGCTCCACAAGCTGGGCTCGCGCTGCCAAAAACAGCAAGATTTCGGTGCGGGGATGCAGTGCTTGGTTTTCCAAGCTCATCAACACCCTGCGGATCTGGTCGCCGATGGACGTGCCGCCTGGCTCCCGTGTGGTCAAAATGTTGTATCCCTGCCCGCGTAGAAATTCAGCCAGATCTGGGATCTGGCTGGTCTTCCCACTGCCTTCTGGTCCTTCGAGGGTGATGAACATGTCAGTCCCTAAATATCCGTACGAATCGGTTGGGTTCTGTTCCATAAGATTGGGAAACAAGGCTGGCTTTTTGTGCCAGTTGATGTTGTTCGCGCCGTACCAATGCTGAGGCGGGCGTCAAATCGACATATTTTTCCCCTGCCAGCACCATTTGGATGGCATCCTCAGCCTGTTCCATTGCCTCGGAATGCTGTGTAAGGGGATTATGCGGAGGCGGCACCATGAACAAGTCCGACAGGAATTGTTCGATCTGACCGGCCGAATTGGATTTGATCACAAAAATGGGCACACCCCGCTCTTCCGCCTGCACAACCGGCTGAAGATGCTCCCGGTAATATCGGCGTTGGGTGACGAAGGTATCCGCCTCTTCCAGTCCGCGAACCACGCGGGCAGGTACATTCATGTTCTTAATCACCTGCAGAAGGCGGTTGCGCGCCACGCCAAAGGCATAAATGTTTTTGGTATTCTCAGCCGCGATTGGCGGGAGTACCTCGTAGACCTCTTCACCCAACTGTTCCTCGTACCTTTTTTGCGGGGATTTATCCACGGAAATATTCCGCTGGAAGGGAGCCTTCTCCATCCCATTTCCGCGCTTCAAGGATTGCGAAACGGTTGGCGCAGCTGTTGGGGTGGATTTCTGGTAATGGATTTTGCCCTTTTCGTCCCAGTAGCGCTCTTCCGGGGGGATTGGGTATCCGCGCAAAAGCGCGTCCACAGCCGAAGCCACATCCCGGTGAACGGTCACACGCTGCCTGCTTTGGATTTCCACCAAAACCGTGAAGGTTGGTGGTGCCCGGCGTTCCAGCACGGTCTTTTGGGTTCCGCGCCTTCGGGCTTCATCGTCCGACAGGGTGACCGATTCAATCCCGCCCACCAGGTCCGAAAGGGTAGGGTTCAACAGAAGGTTCTCCAAGGCGTTGCCGTGGGCAGTGCCAATCAACTGCACGCCCCGCTCTGCGATGGTGCGGGCAGCTTGGGCTTCCAGTTCCCGCCCGATCTCATCAATCACAATGACTTCGGGGTTGTGGTTTTCCAC
>JBAQMM010000010.1:0-11074 GCA_049302815.1 Anaerolineaceae bacterium
GCTTTGACCCAACTGCCAGGTGGCGTCACGGGGGAGATGGTGGGGATATCGTCTTCGGACCTGTGTGTATTTCCAAGCGCCCTTTCAGGGGTCCAGCGCTCGGTGGGGGTCAGCATGCGGGTGGCGCTGGCGGAAGGCGGATCCTGATCAGCTAAGGACCAATGGCCGGTAAAAAAATCTGCGCGTTGTGTTGGTTCCAGAGGGCTTGCCTCACCGAGGTCCGACGGGACGTTGACTTCTTTAAACTCTGACAGTTCAGAAAACCACAGCTCAGCCTGGTCGGAGCCTGGAGTTTGGGTCTGGTTCGGCATGGAAGCCGTGTTCTCCAGACTACCGGGAATCACCGCTGGTTGCGCTTGTTCCAGCCGGGCAGGCCCAGCCGGCCCTTCCTGGGGCTGTGCTTGCAAGGGTTGGCTGCCATCCTGGGGTGTTGCTCCGGCGTCCACCACAGCAGAGGGTAGAACACTTGCTTCCGCAGTCTCAGCCGTTTCCGACTGTTCCGGCACAAATTCGAAGTCATTCACAGGAAGCGCTTTTCCAACTTCTGGGGCGTCATTCACACTTTGAGTTTGAACGAGTTCGGGGATCGTTCCCTCCGATTTTTCGACTTCAGACGCCGCCAGCCTGGAAAGATCGCTTTCAGGTTTCGGCAGTTCTGCTTCTGCTTGTTCCATTTCGGCAGCACTTTCAGCATCGGGATTCTCAGCAGGAGGATTCTCTTCGCGGGGAAGCGCTGAGATCGGTGTGGTTTTTTCCAATTCAGGAAAAGTGTCATTTTCCGGGGTGCCGGCCAGTTCGTTCGAGGGGCTGGCTTCGTATTCCCGAAAGTTGTTCAGTTCGCTGAAGTCAGAGGTATCCCCAGTGTCTTCCTGGGAGGGTTTTGGGAGGTCTTGCGTATCATCATCCATGGAATTATTTTAGCATAAAGCGTATTTCTCTCTTAACGCCGTAAAGCGGGAATAAGTTCCTTGACCGGGGCACGAACCTGACGTGCTAAAATTGAGGCATGGCTGCAGGTCCCTTTTTCTTTCATGATCCGATTGGATTAACCCTGTCTGCCGACCAGCAGTTCTCCCCCCTACACCCAACGCTCGACGCGGTGTGGCAGATCAGCTTGGATCCAGACAAGGCGCTTTCTCTGAACACCTGCTTCGCTCTTCAGGCGCGGGAGTTCAGGCTCTTCCCAGTGTTCCAGGTCAACAACAGACCGATCTCCCTGGTCAAGGATTTTTTCTCCCAGCCGAGGGTGGACAAGATTCACAGTAATTACGCCAGCCTGGTATTTTCCCCCACATCTGGCTTCCAGGTGCGTTACGAAATCTGGGTGGAACAAAGCACGGCATTGCTCTCCCGTTTTACGATAACCAATATTAATGCTGAAAAAGCAGATTTTGGCGTCCAGGTTGCTGGGTTGCTTTCATCAATCGGCAACTCAACCGGCATGACCACCGCCACAGACAAATCTCAATCCTTTCTTGAAGGCAGCACTGGTGATATTGCCATCGCTGTGGCGTTGGATGGCGTCCCAAAACCGGTGGAGAGCCCCTTTCCGGCCTTGCAGTGGCTCAAGCAGATTTCCCCTGCCCAGTCAGAAGCCTTTCAATGGCGCTGTGTTTTTGCAGGGAACAGGAAAGAATGCCTGGCAGAAGCGTTCAAAGCCTTCCCCACCAATTGGGATGCTGAAATTTCCAGGGTCGAACGGGCGCATCAGGCCAACTTGATCGAGGTCAATACGCCCTATGCGGATTGGGACGCTGTTTTTCTGACCTGCCAGAACCAGGCCTGTCAGTCCCTGGTTCGCACGGAAGATAATCCGGACCTGCTGAGAGTTACTCCAGTCCGAAACACCGAACATAGCTATGCGCAATATTTCAGCGCTGAGGCTCATCCCTTTTTTACCAAACCCAGCCTATCAATGCTGCCATTATTCCAGCTCTCCCAAGTTTTACTGCCGGCCCGGCCGGAGATCATGCGCGAGCTGATCGTAAACACGCTGGCAAAAACAGACACCAACCGCCTGCTGCCAGTCTCCAGACGCAAGGTTCTGCCTTTCCCCTGCCTGGTAAGTACTGTCTGGAAGACCTTTTTGCACCTGCAGGACCGCGAGTTTCTGGCTGAAGTATTCCCTTTCTTACGAGAGACTACCCCAGCCTGGTTTGACCTAGATCATGACCAGGACCAGGACGGACTGCCGGAATGGACCACCTTCTCCCAGACTGGCTTCCACGGCAGCCCCTGCTTTGATGTAATGAGCCCCAAGGGTTTGCCTACCCGCATTTCCACCACTGAAAGCGCCGGGTTGGCGGGCTTATTGGACACAGAGCTTGCCGCCCTGGAAGCGATTGCGCGCGTTCTGGAGGACCCCGACACCCAGGAGACCTGCCAGGTTTTACGATACAGGCTGCAAGAAAGACTTCAGACTCAAATGAAGGCTTCGCCAGGAGCTTTTACCTGGGATCGCGATTCGCATCTCTCCCCCCCGGAAGAAGTGCTTTTCAAGGGTCGCTATTCCGATCTATGCCTGGAACCAATACTGCTTCGCGTCCCCAGCCGGATCAATATCATGGTTTTATCCGGAGATTCACGCAGCCAAACCCCAGAGCTCAAGCTTGCCGGCGTGGATGCCAAAAATCAGCCCTGCGGGGAAAACATTCCCGCCGGTGAGGTTTTAAGGCTGCCAGATTACCTTTCCATCACCAGCCGGCAGGTGTACCAGCAACTAAACAACTTTACCTTTCCCGGGCTGGACGGCGAAACCGACCTGATGGTCTATGCCACCAACCTGACTCATCAGGATATCAGCCGCTACCTGATCTGGCAGCCCCAGGAAGGGCAGACCGATGACAAACCTGATACTACCGTGAACCTGCCCGAAACTGAGCCGCCCCAAGCTCCCTTCGGACTGCCGGAATATGAACCCGGTGACGCGGGAGATGACCAGTATGCGGCGGTAAACCCCGCCTGGAATAGCTTGATTATGGAATACCTGCTACAGGTCGGTTCAAAAAGCCAGGTTTTAAAGTGTTTCTCACAGTTGATGCAGGGCAGCATCCACATTTTGAAGCAGGAGCATACCCTGTATGATGCCTTTGGCAGCCTGGATGCCCATCCGATCGGCGCCAGAAATGCCATAGCTGGTCTGATGCCGCTGGAAGTGTTTTTGAACCTGGTAGGTGTACGCTTCTCTGGCCGCCACAAGGTGACCGTTTCTGGAGAAAATCCACTGCCCTGGCCGGTGACCATTAGCTTCCAGGGGCTGGCAGTCTGCCGGGATGGCAAGAATACCACCGTCACCATGCCCGATGGGTTGGTTTTCCATCATTTCGGCAGTCAGAGCAAGACCTTTCAGGGTGAAAACAGGAAAGAACCTCCCCAAGATTGAGGCGAACAGACCTTACACCAGTTCTATCACCTGCGCCTGATCAGCTGCTTCCTGCTGCCAGGCAACTCCAAATAAGACAGAGCCCTTCCTAATCAACCGTCAACGTTTTGCTCAAATTCCGTGGAAAGTCCGGGTCGTAGCCGCGTCCCACTGCCATGTGATACGAGAGCAATTGCAGCGGGATCACCGTCAGAAGTGAAGCAAAAGCAGCATTGGAGGATGGGATGGTAATCACCTCGCTGGCGTTGGCACTCAAATGGCTATCCGCCTCGCCGATGGCAATCGCCCGACCGCCGCGGCAGCTAACCTCGTTAATGCCACTCACAATCAATGGCACATCCTCAGGCCCAACCGCAAAGAGGACGGGAAAATCCTCCGTAACCGCGGAGAGTGGACCGTGTTTGAACTCGGTTGAAAGCATGCCCTCACAATGGGCGTAGGTGATTTCCTTGAGTTTGAGCGCGCCTTCCAGCGCCATCGGATAGGTCGCCCCGTAGCCGAGGCAGTACAGATCATTCCAAGCGTTGATGGACGCTGCCAGCGCTTCAACCTGGGGACCTGTCATGCTTATGGTTTGTTCCATCAGTTCAGGCAGCCGGTCAAAACTCGCCACGTCCTTTCCGCCCAAACGGGCAGCCAGGTATAAGAAAGTGATCACCTGGTTGGTGAAAGTTTTTGTGGCAGGCACGCTGATCTCGTAACCGCAAGCGAGGGGCAGCCATGCCAGCGTCGAACGGCTGAGCGTGGATCCAATCACATTCGCCATGCTGAAGCAGGCCATACCCGCCTTCTGGGCTCCCTCAAGCGCGTTCAATACATCCTTGGTCTCCCCGGACTGGCTGACAAAAATTCCCACATCCTCATGATTAACCGCCGGCAAATACTGGGGGATGAATTGTGGAGCCAGCACTGGCATGACCGCCTTTTTTGCCAACTGGGCGAAATAGACGGATCCAGCCAGGCAGGCATGATAACTGGTGCCGCAGCCGATAAAATAGACATGGCGGGCGGTTTTGATTTTTTCCAGAATGGTATCCACGTCCGTGTCATTTTTCAGCAGGTGCAAGACTTCCCGGGCAACCTGGGGCTGTTCGTGAATTTCTTTGAGCATGAAGTGGGCAAAGCCCTGCTTTTGCACTGCCGACATCTCTTCAGTCACCATTTCAGGAGAACGTTGAATCAGACTGCCATCTTTCACCGAATGCAGTTCCACCTTGTCCGCCCAAAGGGTGACAATATCACCGTCATTCAGGCGAATGACCTTGCGGGTGAGCGGCAGGATGGAGGGCAGGTCCGAAGAAACGCAAGTGAATCCCTCCCCGATCCCCACCACCAATCCGGAGCCTTTCTTGATGGCATAAAGTTTGTCGTCATTGATCCGACCGATCACAAAGGCATAATCCCCCTGCAAATCGCCATAAGCCAACCGGATGGCTTCAATGAAATCCTTGCCTTGATTGACGTATTTCTCGACAGCATGCACACAAGACTCCCCATCATTTTGAGAGCGGACAGTCAGCCCTTCCGCGATGAACTGCTCCCGCAGTTCGACGTTGTTGACCACGTTGCCGTTGTGCGCCCCAACCATGTCCCCGTCCGAGTCCAGGTGGGGTTGAGCGTTCTCCCTGGAAGGCATACCAAAGGTTGCCCAGCGCAGTTGCGTGATACCGCGCTGCCCGGTCATTTCCGCGATCCGGTATTTCTCGGAAACCTCATCCACGCGGCCAATATCCTTGCGCAGGTCAATCTTGCCACCGCTGATGGTGGCAGCACCCACTGAATCGTAGCCGCGGTAAGTCAGCCTGCGGGCAGCCTCAATCAGGATTGGACCCAGGTTTTGTTCATTCGCCGTCACAATGCCAAAGATTCCACACATACTTCACCTCAGTAACAAGTCGTCGCTCGCGGGTAAACCACGGCAATGAATTATAACGAGAAATTGCCATAAACAAAGTTTATTGGGAAAGCTTGTGATTTTCGTAAGTAAGCGAGTGTGCGCATCGGGAAATGAAGCCAGGGCAGAGATCCATCCAAAATGTTTCTCTAGTGCCTGATTAACTATTGCAAAAAATTTGGGCAGGTTGACCTGCCAGTTCAGAGGTGTTCACCGGCACAAAGTGATTTTGATTTGCATTCTGCGCATTATCAAGAACTGGGGGAAAAATTAAACCAGAAGCTCCCCGCAGCTGAGGGATTCTCTGACACTTTAACCTCTATTAACCGAAATGAGCGCGCAGGGGCTCGAACCCTGAACCAATGGCTTAAAAGGCCACTGCTCTACCATTGAGCTACGCGCCCGGCAGGGCATTATTTTAGCACGTGCCTACACTCACGTCAACAACCAATTCCGAGCAATTCCTTTTTTTATTTTTCAAATTATTCCCACTCACGTCCACCCGTGGTAAGATTCACTCATCAAAGTTCACGAGGTGCTCCATGCCACAAACTAAGCAAGAACTCCCTTTTGGCCTGTGGCCATCCCCCATTACCCCCGCCATGATCGGGCAGGGTATCAGGCTGAATGACGTGCAATGGGTGCCGAACTCCGACATGCTGGTTTGGTGTCAGTCGCTCAGCGGCAAGTCCAGCCTGTTCTGCAAGCCCAGGGACGAAGCCCCCTGGGACCTGACCGGGGAACGTAGCCCTTCCGGCGGTGTAGGTTATGGTGGTGGAGAATTCACAGCCGGGCGTGATGGCGTGGTCTTCGCGGATAAGAACGGTCGGCTGTATCACTGCCCTTACCAGGCCGGTTCTCCCCGAGCACTCACCCCCGCCTTTGGCCGCTGTGCTGCCCCAGCTATTTCTCCTGATGGGAAGCAAGTCCTGTACGTCCATACTTATGAAGACACCGACGTGCTCGCGCTAGCAAACCTAGATGGCAACTCCTGGCCGGTTATCCTGGCACAAGGCGCTGATTTTTACATGCAGCCGGTCTGGAGCCCCAATGATAAAGCCATTGCCTGGGTGGAGTGGGATCACCCGAACATGCCCTGGGATGGCACCCGCCTCATGTTTGCCCTGCTGGACGATGCCAATTCCCGGCTGGCGGAAACTCATAGCCTCGATGGGGACGCCGGTACGCCCATCTTCCAGCCGAGTTTTTCTCCCGACGGCAGGCTGCTCGCCTACGTGAGCAACCGCGGAGAGTGGGATCAGCTGATGGTTCTGGACCTCGAAACTGGTGAGCGACAAGCTCTCATCCAGGAGAAGAGCCTTTTACCCCCTGCCTGGGGGCAAGGGCTGCGCTGCCTTGCCTGGACCCCCGAGGGCAACGGGCTTTACTATATTGAAAACAACCAGGCACAGACTTCCCTGCACCGGGTGGATCTTTACACCGGCAGCACCGAAAAGATCCCGACGGATCCTTTCACGATTATTGAGCAGATCAGCGTTTCATATTCAGGCGAACTGGCTTTCATGGCAGAATCGCCTGTGTTGCCTGCCCGCATCCTCACTTTGAAGGATGAGGGCATCCATACGGTTGCCCGCAGCCTGTCGGATTCGATTGCTGCGGAGGATTTGCCCAAACCGCAGCCAATCCAGTGGACCTCCTCAGATGGCGCGCAGGTCTATGGCACCTATTACCCGCCCGCCAATCGAAAGTTCACCGCAGTTGGAGCACCGCCCGTGATCGTTTACATCCATGGAGGTCCAACTTCGCAGTCCATGGTGGGCTTCAGCCTCGATACCGCCTTCTTCACCAGCCGTGGTTACGGCTACTTTGTGGTCAATTATCGCGGCAGTAGCGGCTATGGACGTTCCTACCGCGACGCCATGAGGGGGCACTGGGGTGAGATCGATTTGATTGATACGGTCGAGGGTGCCCAGGCTCTGGTCAATCAGGGGCTTGCGGATCCGACCAAACTGGTCATCAAGGGCGGCAGCGCGGGCGGTTATACCGTGCTCAACGCGTTGGTGCATTACCCTGGCTTTTTCAAAGCCGGCCTGTGCTCTTATGGCGTTTCCGACCTGTTCAGTCTGGACATGGACACCCACAAATTTGAAGCTCACTACAACGTTTCTTTGATCGGTGAATTACCCGGAGCAGCCCAGAAATATCACGACTTTTCACCAATTTTTCATGCCGATAAAATTCGTGACGCTATCGCCATCTTCCAGGGCACGGACGACAAAGTGGTGCCGCAGGGTCAATCCGAAAGCATCGTTGCCGTGCTCAAAGCCAACAAAGTCCCGCACGAGTACCACCTGTACCAGGGTGAGGGGCACGGCTTCCGAAAATCCGAGAGTCTCATCGATTTTTACCAGTCGGTAGATCGTTTCCTCAAGCAATATGTCATCTTTAGCCTGTAAGGAGTGAAATTCTAAAATGACCTCTTCAACAGAAGGGAAAACAAATAAGAAAAGGGAAGAGTTCCCCATCCGTGCCACGGATTCGCTGGAACTGCATGGCGGTTCGCTGGGAGATCCCTCCGATGCTGAAGCGATCGTGGTATTGGTGCATGGCCTGGGAGAGCACATGAAACGTTATCGCTACGTCGCCGAGATGATGACCGACCAGGGGTTGTGCGTGGTGGGTTTTGACCAGCGCGGGCATGGCAATTCAAGCGGTGAGAGAGGCTACATCCCTTCGGTCAAACAGCTGATGGACGACATTTCAAGTGTTATAGAGTTGGCACAGGCAAAGAACCCCGACCTGCCGGTATTCCTCTATGGTCACAGTTTGGGCGGGTTGGAAGTGCTGTATTACAGCCTGACCAAAAAACCTGAATTGCGGGGGGTCATTTCCACCAGCCCGAGCCTGGACATTACCTCCACACCCAAATCCAAACGTGCCGTGGCAAAAGCTCTAAAACCCATTATGCCCGGTTTGACCGTTTCCAATGGAATAAACATCCAGGCACTTTCCCGTGACACGGAAGTCGTAAAAGAATACCGGTCCGACCCGCTGGTGCACAACAAGGTCAGCGTCCGCCTGGGGGCATACCTGATTGAAGGCGCGCAGTACGTTCTTGACCATTCCAATGAGTGGGTGTTACCGCTCTACCTGGCTCACGGCACCGCGGATGCCATTTGTAAAATCGCCGGCACGGATACTTTCTATAAGACAGCCAGCGGTCCCATTACCTACAGGCGCTGGGAAGGGTTGTACCACGAGACCCATAATGAACCCGAAAAGGAGAAAGTTATCCAGAGCATGACAGACTGGATCAAGAACGAACTGTGAGTGATTTGTAAGTTTGAACCATTAAGGGCAATAGTTAGCAAACTTTGCAAGTGATTTTAACCACATTTCCGGGGCAGACCCAGGTAGCTATCGGGAGTAAGCACAGCCCCAGAAAAGAGCTGAGGATAAACAGGCTTACCCGAAAGGTTGCAAAGATCGCAACGAAAAGTGTGGGGGTAATTTGCAATCTTTTAATTATCTTGCAATTTTATAGTCCTACAGTTGGGTAGTGAGTGTGTTATAGCGGTGGTTCGTGCATGGAATGAGCCTGGAATTAAAAGGAAGAAGAAGGTGACTTCCTTACTCAACTGGCGCGTAAAGTGCTGGATGACGCGAAGCTATCCGACTTGCAGACCCTGTTTGCTGATGATCTGCAGGTCAGTCACAATCCGATGGGCAACCTGACGATGCCGAGTGCAGTGATTGTGCCGGGTCCGAAGGTGATGACCTGGGATGACTGGGTTACTCAAAAGACAGTGGTGGTCAGGCGGACAAAAAGAAAGGAGGTGGTTCCGGAGGGACAGATGGGATTTGGAATATAAAAAAATATGCCTTGGCCCAAACCAAGGCATGTTCGATTTAATAACGGTTGATACCAATTATCATGACGAATAATTCATTTAGGTTTAATACACTCCGATTTTTAGCGCTCGGAGAAAATCAAATGTTGTTATGCACTTAACACCAAAGTGGTCGCACATATTTTGGATCTTAATTTTGCCGCGAATAAGTTTTGACGATTTATCAATTTCCTCTGTATTCTTATGTCCTTCCATTGTCACGACTGTTAAATTGTGCGCTTTAGCCTGAGCAATAACCCAGGGATCTGCTCCGCTAAGGAAATCACGGATCCAATGAGCATCAGCATATCTCGAATTAGTAAAATTAGCAATTTGACTAAGCGTCAAATTCACATTGTTATCTGGGTCAATAAACAATTTGCTATTCTGACTCCTTGCCCATGCAGAAAGATCATCTTTACCTTTAACTAATTCTGAATGAACCGCAATTGGGCTAATAATCACCCCATCGGTTGCGAGTTTTTCAAGAGCAATCCAAAAGCCGGGAGCAAGGTCAAAAGCATAATAAGTCCTATGCGCTTGTATATACACACTTGTGTCCAAACAATACTGCATCCCCCCTCCTTTATCCAAGTCTTTCTATTGCATTGGCGATGCTTCTTGGTTGAGTGTTAAGCAACCGTGCTGCATCAAGATAGGAGAGGTTCCCACTGGCAATCGCAGATATCAGTGTTCGTGTAAAACTCCGGCTGTTGCGGCTAAAAAAGCTATTGTAAAAATCCCCACCACTTCCTTTTTTCCCCACATTGCCTGCCTTGGAAATTTCTTGGTATGTGACGAAGTATTCATCGGATGGGATAATGCCCAAATCGTAACTACGCCGAAGTATTACCTGTGCACTCACACGGAAATGTCGAGCAAGGTTCTGAGTGTTTTCCAGCGTATCCAAGGAATTGTTCCATTTTTTCCTAAAGACTTCTTGGGGAACAAGAAAATCTGCTGCGATCTTATTACAAAAATGTTCAATCTGTTGTACTTCAAGGTCACCAGGGACAATTTCAGGGTTAGAAATGCCACTTGTGCCCGTCCATAAGTGAGTAAGCTCATGCATTATTGTGAATATCCGTGCTGCTATAGAATCTTGGGCATTAACGAAAATTAATGGTGCGAATTTATCTGCTAACGCAAAGCCGCGAAATTCTTCTAGAGAAAGCTTTCTATGTGTATTATTTCCGACAACCCCGCTTTGAAGAACTAAAATGCCACCTTGTTCTACTTTTTGAACCAATAAACGTAAGTGATCATCCCATGTTTTTAGGTGAGATGCATAATCAGGTGGAATCTCCAATACTTGCCGCATATCATTGACAATGTCAGATGGGTTATCATGAATAGTGAATTTTCCAATAAATTCAAACGGAGCAAGACCTTCGCTTTTTCTCCATTCACTGTACCAATCTCTTTTACGAAGAGCATCATCCAATAAGTCCTGAAGATTTAGACTGATTGTAGTGCTTGGTTTGCCAGGCAAAGTCCGGAAGTCAGCTATCGGTACAGTAATTTCAGGTGGATCAGATAAGAAAAGATAACCTAAAGGAATGCTCAGTGCAGTAGCTAATTTCTGAGCTTGTTGGAAATTAGGATATTCTTTACCAGTCTCCCAAGCAATAATTTTTTCGGGCTTAGTATGCAAACTTAAAGCTAGCTTTTCATCAGAAAAGCCGGCCCGTTCTATTGCCCATCGGAAAACCTCGCCGGTAATTGCCAGTGTACTCATCGAATTCCCATTTTTATAACTTTGAAAAAAGAATCTTGAAGATAGTCTATGAAAAAGAGCCTAAAGTCAGAATAGTGAAATTCTTACATGATAATTTTATACCAGAAGTTAAAAAGAGCATATAGAGGGTGTTGAAAACGAATTCAGAATTGACCATACCGGGAAAATGTGATTCAATAGGAGGTAATCCACCCATGGAGGAAGACAAG
>JBAQMM010000011.1:0-29231 GCA_049302815.1 Anaerolineaceae bacterium
AGGTGGGTCCACGCCCGGGTAAGGCGCGGCAAGCGATATTCCAGCTGTGCCAGCTCCACCTGAAGCATGCCCTCGCGGGTGTTAGCATGCTGTGAAAAAATATCCAGGATCAACGCAGTCCGATCAATAACCTTGATACTGCTTCCCAGCACTTCTTCGAGTTCCCGCTGATGTCTTGGGGAAAGCTCTTCGTCAAAGATAACCGACTGAACCCCCATTTCTTCCGCCAAGAGTCTGAGCTCCTCAACCTTTCCGCTGCCTATGAAGGTCTTCGCGTTGGGGCTGTCCAGGTGCTGCGTCATGGAGGCAACGACTTCAATGCCAGCAGTTTCCGCCAGCAATTTCAACTCGCTGAGGGAGTCCTCCAGGCTGAGTTTCTGCTGGGCAGTTGAGCCTATCTGCACACCCACCAGGATGGCAGTCTCGGTAGGTTCTGTGATATGGTCGTCTTTCAAAAAATGAAACGCTCCCTTACTGGTTTGCTTTCATCCAGTTTACCACACGCCGCATGGCTTCTTCAATTAACTCGGCCTGTGTAATGATCGAAATGCGGATGTAGTCTTTTCCACTTTGACCATACACGACGCCGGGTGTCATGCTTACACCGGTATCGTTCAAGACATCCGCGCAGAATTGCAGGGAGTCAGTGTACTTCCCGGGTAACCTGGCCCACAGATACAGCGCAGCCTTGGGCAGTTCCACTTCGAAGCCCGCTTCAACCATCCCTTTATACGCCACATTTCGGCGCTGCTCATAGATATTGTTGCGCTCATGAATCCAGCTTTGATCGCTTGTCAAAGCCAAGGCGCCCGCATCCATAATGGGCTCGAAAATCGAAGAATCAATTTGACTTTTATAGGTCGCCAGCAGGCGGATCACTTCGGCATTGCCGACTGCCATGCCAATGCGCCAGCCTGCCATATTATAGGTTTTTGAGAGCGAATTGAATTCGACCGCCACATTCTTGGCACCTGCCACCTCCAGGATGCTATGGGCGACATAGCCATCAAAGGTCAAATCCGCATAGGGGGCATCATGAACGATCACAATTTCATTTTTCCTGGCAAAGTCCACTGCCTTACTGAAGAAATTCAGGTCTGCCACCGCACCCGTGGGATTATTCGGGTAGTTCAGCCACATCATCTTGGCTTCCCTTGCCGCATCAGCGGGGATGGCATCCAGATCGGGCAAGAACTCGTTTTCTTTCAGCAGGGGCATGAAGTAAATGCGGCTGTCTGCCAATTGCGCTCCAGCCAGATAAACCGGATAGTAAGGGTCCGGCATCAACACCAGGTCGCCCGGATCAAGTAGAGTGTGGTTGATGTTAAATATGCCTTCTTTGGAGCCTACCAATGCGAGCGCTTCGGTTTTAGGATTCAACTCAACATTGAAACGCGTCCGATAATACTGGCAGACCGCCTGCAAAAAATCAGCAGATCCCCCCAATGGCGAATAGCCATGTTTCCTGGGGTCGCGCGCGGATTCCACTAAGCGGTCAACAATAAATGGAGCCGGGGGAAGATCGGGTGAACCCATATCCAGGCGGATGATATCCACACCGCGTGCCTTGAGATCAACAAGCGTCTTGTTTAGGGATGAAAAGAAGTAAGGCTTAATGGTTTCAACTGTGTGAGCTGGCCGAATTTTCATGACTGGGGGTTAACGCTCCTTTTTGAAGTTATTATAATCCCTCCGACCTCCCGAGATTTAAAGCCCAAGGAAAAACAGCAAGTTCCATTCTCCACTGCTATGCGCAATACAATCATATTCTTCCAATTGCCACAGGCAACTCTGGTACAGTTCTTGCAACTTTCAAGGTTGCAGAGTATACTTCCATTGGAGAGGAGATTTGTCGTGCTTCAGACCCATTATCAACAACCGCTCACAACCACTTCAGCACATCTTGCTCAGACCATGACCCTCCTGAGCCTGACCGCTGGTGAATTACTTCAGAAGATCGAGTCTGAACTTTCCTCCAATCCCGCCCTGGAGTTGGTCGAAGAGCGCCGCTGCCCCATGTGCAAGCGCCTGCTCCCCCCCATAGGTTCCTGCCCTATTTGCAGCCAACCTGCCTCCTACGATTCCACCGACCCGATTGTTTTCATCTCCACACCTGAAGATTTTTTCTCAGATGGCGGGATGGCAGTGGAGGAAGTTCCGGATGAACCTTACGCCTCAGAATCGGTGGACCTCCCCACCTACGTTCTGCGCCAGATCGCCGGAGATTTGGAAGTGCAGGACCGCCTCATCGCCAGTTACCTGCTCACTCACCTGGACGAAGACGGATTCCTGACCACCACCGCCCTTGAGGTGGCACGTTACCACCATCGCCTTCCCAGCGAAATCAACGCCATCATCGAGCGTCTTAAACGCTGCGATCCGGTGGGAGTCTGTTCCGCCAACCCCAAGGAAGCGCTCTTAATCCAGCTCGATGTTCTATCAGAATCCGTGAAGATTCCAAATTTTACGCGTGAGGTGATTGAAAATCATCTACCCAAACTCAGCCAGCATCACCTTGCTGAGATTGCCAGGGAATTGGGGAGCACTGTTCAACAAATTCAAATGGTTTCCACTTTTATTAGTGAAAACTTAAATCCTTTCCCGGCGCGAGCCCATTGGGGAGACGTGCGCAATCCCAATAATGACAAATCACAAGTTTTCCATCGCCCCGACATTCTAATCTATCATTTGAACGAAAACCCCAAGAATCCGCTGGTGGTTGAGATCATTCAACCGATCCGGGGAACTTTACGGGTCAACCCGATGTTTAAAGCCTTGCTTAAGCAGGTGGAAAATGATAAGGTGGACGAATGGAAGGGAGATATAGATAAGGCTTCTTTGTTGATCAAATGCATCCAACAGCGTTCCAATGCCCTGCGCTTGCTGCTGGAAAAATTGGTGGTTTACCAGAGGGACTATATCCTCTCAGGTGAAAAGGAAATGCAGCCGCTCACCCGGGCTGAAATCGCCAAAGAATTGGATGTACATGAGTCAACCATTTCCAGGGCAGTTTCTGGCAAGACCATTCAATTGCCCAATAAACGCATTGTGCCGCTGTCCATTTTCTTTGACCGCAGCCTTTCTCAACGAACACTGATCAAGGAGATGATCGATTCGGAAAAACACCCGCTCAGCGATTCTGAAATTCAGGAGAACCTGAAAGCCCAGGGGATCACGATTGCCCGGCGGACGGTCGCCAAATACCGCTCCATGGAAGGCATTCTGCCAGCCCACCTGCGTCAAAACCACACGGCAATGACAGGATAACAAATTGGCGAGCTCCATAACCCAGGAACTTCCCTTTGACCCCATCCAAAACGACCTCTCCGTTTTGGATCGTTCGTTGATTTTAGAGTTAATTCCGTTCGCAGCACTCATTTATAACCGCAGCAACGATCTTATTCTGGCTGCCAATAAAAAATTTCTGGAACTCACCTCGCGGGACTTGGGCAAATTGCTTGAGTTGTCGCTTGCCAATCTCGTCCCAGGTGACTTGGATACCAACCCGACCGGCAACGACACCCGCCCGGTACGGCTGCGCATCGCCTCGGGCGATTTGATCCAGGCAAACTTGCGCATTCAATCACTCAGCATGACCAACCAGATCGTCGTACTGATTTTCTCTCCCCCAGAATCCGAAATGGATATCCGCAAAGAGCTGATTGATCAGGAAATCTTCTACGACAACTTTTCGCTTCTGACGACCATCGGCAACCGGAATTCCTCGATTGAGGCAATCTCAACCGCTGCGGAAATCCTGAAAAAAATGGTTAATCCCAAGTCGACCGCGGTTTACCTGGCAGATCGAGAAGGGAAACAGCTTGTTCAGGTTCCATTATCTCCAGATCTGGAAGGTAATCAGTTCCCCGAAAAAACAAGCAGTGAGCTGTTATCCGCACTGCCCAATCTGTATGTTTGGAGAGCGAACAAGAAGCCGCTGTGCTCCCTGCATGAACTGGCGCTGGTAAAGGGCTACAACTACGTGATCACTTTGCCTTTGACTTTAAACGGATCGCCGCAGGGTGTGATGATGGCAGCTGGGCACAGCCTCATTTCCAGTGACGAAACGATGCGGCTTTTGTCCCTCCTGGGCTCACAGACCTCCTCAGCGGTACAACACCTGTTGAACCTCGAAAATGCCAGGAAAACTGTGAAAACGATCCGCCAGGTGGTGCAGATCGAACATGCCATCACCGATAACCTTGAAGAGGGCATCATCATTCTTACCCCGGATTTACGCATCGCGGAGATGAGTCCCTCTGCGGAGATCATGCTGGGTTATGCCGGCAATGAGGTTTTTCGTCAAAAAGCTGAAATGGTGTTGATTGGCAATGAAACCTTATCCACCCTCTACAAATCCGCCCAGCAGGGTATCAGTACCTTGGTCGGCAACAACCTGAGCCTGAATACCCGTAACGGCAAGTCTTTTATGGCACAGGTTTTATGTATCCCGGTGATGACCGAAAACAAAACCACCAGCATTGTGCTGATCCTGCGGGACTTGAGCCAGACTGAGCAAATCCGTGCCCGCACCCAACAACTGGAACAAAGAGCCTTCCTGGGGGAAGTTTCGGCAATTTTCGCGCACGAGGTAAAAAACCCCATCAACAGCATCATGACCGGCCTGCAATATATCGGCATGACCTTAAAAGCGGATGACCCGCATTACGATTTGATCAACCGGCTTCAAAATGACTGCCTGCGCCTGACCCACCTGATGGACTCTACACTGACCTTTTCCAAACCGATGGAATATCATTTTGTCCCAGTTGACCTGAGCGATATGATCCCGATGATCCTCGAACGCTGGGGACCCCGAATGAAACGCCTGAACATCAATTATAATTTTGACGCGAATCCTGCCCATCCATTGGTGAAAGCGGATAACCGTGCCTTGGAACAGGTCTTTGTAAACCTGGTCAGCAACGCGCTTCAAGCCATGGATTCATCCGGCGGCACTCTGAACATCAAAATTGTCAGAGCCGATGAACATCTGGCACCGCCACAATATGAGATAATCGTGGCAGATTCCGGACCAGGGATACCAGACGATCTTAAGGAGCACATTTTTGAACCGTTTTTTACCACAAACGCCAATGGCACCGGTCTTGGTCTGGCAATTTCCAAACGGATTGTGACAGCCCACAAAGGGAGTATTTTTGTTGAGAGCTTCCCGGGAGGAACCATGTTCCACATCCTTCTACCAAAAGCAGACTGAGGAAAACCATGACAGCAACCGTTTTAGTCGTAGACGATGAAGAGACAGCCCGCCTGGTTGTCTCCGAATTCTTACGCAGCAAAGGCTATGAAGTGTTTGGGGCAGGGACCATGTCCGAAGCCCGAGCCTACCTGAAGCAGGGCGTAACTGATATCATCATCCTTGACGTCCGGCTCCCCGATGGCTATGGTCCACATCTGCTGGAAGAGACCGCCAAACTGCCCATGCGTCCCCAGATCATCATCATCACTGCTCATGGCGAGATCGGCATGGCGGTTGAAGCGATGAAGAATGGCGCCCAGGATTTCATCGAGAAGCCTTTAGACTTATTGGTGCTGGAGAGATCGGTGCGGCGAGCGGAAGAGGTTGTCTCCATGCGACGTGAACTGAACCACCTTCGCTCCACCCAGGGACACCAGGAGGAATTTATTGTAGGGGACACCCCCGCCATGAAAGAAGTGATCGACCTTGCCAGGCGCGCTGCAGAGATGTCGGTGTCGGTATTGATCACTGGCAACACCGGCACTGGCAAGGATGTCCTGGCAAATTTCATTCATAAAAGTGGACCCCGAGCGAGCAAACCCTTCATCGATATCAACTGTCCCGCGATCCAACCAACTATGTTTGAATCGGAATTATTCGGACATGAAGCTGGCGCTTTTACCGGCGCTACCCATCGCAAAAATGGATTGATGGAGGTCGCCGATGGTGGGATTCTGTTTTTGGATGAGATTGCTTCCATGCCCATAGACCTGCAAGCCAAGTTGTTGAGGGCAATTGAGGAACGATCCTTCCGGCGAGTCGGCGGAACAGTGCTCATTAAAGTGGATGTCCAGATCCTGGCAGCGTCCAATCGCAACCTGAAGGAAATGATTGCCAACCACGCCTTTCGCGAAGACCTGTATTACCGCCTGAAAGTTGTGGACCTGGATCTGCCCAATTTAGCGGCACGCCGGGAAGACATCCCCGATTTAGTGGGGTATTTCTTGCGTAAATTCAACCGCAGCATGGGTACCAATATCACTGATGTGACTCCCCGTGCCATGCAGACACTGATAAATTACAACTGGCCGGGAAATATCCGCGAACTCAGCAACACCATTGAGCGGGCGGTCTTGTTTTGCGATGACAGCGCGATTGACATCAACCACCTGCCTACCGATATGGTCAATTCCGACAATACAAAAGACCAGCCCAAACTTTTTCTGGCATATTAATTGCAACTAAGCCTCCTAGATGTAATAATCGTAAGGAGGCTTTCATGTTTGAAACTACAGATCAGGCCATAATGGTCACTGCCTATGTCATGGGTGGGCTGGGGATCCTGTGTTTAATCCTCAGTATTGTCATTCTCGCCCGTCAGGCTATTGGCAAAAATGTTCAAACCATCGCAGATCAAACCACAAAGTTGGCTGAAAAAGGCATTACAGACGGTGTTTCTGGTTTGGTCGGGAACGCTTCTCTTCTGATCAGCTCTTTGAACGACCTCACCCGTTCCAACACTGGTATTGGCATCTTTTTCGTATTCTTAAGCCTGGTGTTAATTGCCGGTGCTTACTACCTTGTAAAGCCTTTTAGTCTGCCAATTCCTTAATGGTTTGATTTCCCTGCGTGAAAGGATAGGAAAATGAGCATCGATAGGTTCCTGGAACAGGTTAAGTCCCGTTTTGATTCTGAAACGACTCAAACCATTGTCAGTGCTTTTCGCAATGAACCATTGGTTTGGAAGGCACTTGATAACGTTTCTCTCCAGCAATCCTTCATGGACCTCGCCCAGGACGATCGGTCTAAATGGCAGCCTGGTGTTTTGGCAGTTTTTTTGATTAGCCCCGAACTTGCCGCCGGCGATTTAAAGGATCTCCTTGTCACGATTCCTGAGTCAATCCAATCCAGGGCGACCAAAACCATGGAGACCATCCGCCTGACCGGATTGGAACCCAGTTCCCTGGAAGAAGCCGGGTTACTGGCACTGACCCTGAGATACTTACGCGCAGACAGTCAAAACTGGAAGGGTCTGGCCGGCTTCCTGGCAACTCCGAGAAACAACCTAAGCCTCTGGCGGTCTGCTTTTACCTGCCTGCCAGCCCTGGTTCCAGACTTCCCCGAGGCAACCCGAGAATTGGTTGAGACAACTGATCTTGCGGCCATTCCGATCACCACCGAGCTCATCATCCACGCGGTTGAATGCGCGCCTTCGGATAAAAACGAACGGTTTCAAACTCTCACAGATTTGTTCGCCAATTCCAGTCTGGATTTTCAAATTCAAAGCCTGCAATACCTGACCCATTATGAGGATGCGAAGTTTATCGAACAATTAGCATCCAGCTACCTGGCACAGAATCCAGTGGATTTGAACCAGTCCCATTTGGAAACTACTGGCACAAAGAAAGCCGCGAGAAAAGCTTCCTACTCTCAAGTGGAAGACCTCCAAAAAATCGCCAGGCTCAATCAAATTGCGGGGCAATCAGGGCAGGCACATAAGGCTGTACTACTTGCCTTTGAAAGCCTGAATGCTAATCAAGCCTTACTCTTGCGCGATCTCGCCATTCAACTTGAAACAACGGACCCGGAAGAAGCCCGGAAAACCTGGGAAGAGATCCTTCGCCTTGCACCCGAAGATGCTCAATTCAAGCAGGAATATGCTGAATTTCTCTTTTCCCACGGGGAGGAAGAGAATGGTTACGACCTCCTGAAACAACTGCCCCCTTCCACTAACACAGCACTCTTTTCCTTGCGTTACCCCTCCCTAAGAGACAAACTAAACCTGAATGATGATGATCTCAAGTTGCTGGTGCGCCGCAACTCAAACAGCCCCAACGGTAGTGAAGACTCACGTTTTTCAAGAGAAAGCGACCATTTCAAGGCTGCCAGGTTAGCCTTTGAAAATAAGAATTACCGGCTCGCACAAGAGCTGATCGAGAAAGCCATCCAGGAAAGACCTAATGACCTGAAGACGATCAAACTGGCTGGCAAAATTCAACAACACCTGGCTGATGTCGATGGAGCCATCGCATCTTCTTCCCTGGTGGCCATGTTTGAACCCGCTAATGTCAAAAATAAAAAGGAACTGGCTAATTTGTTCCTGCAGACTCAGCAGCCCCAAAAAGCCTTTGACATCTACCACGAGTTGGTATCTGCTAATACTGAACCCAGCCGTGATGATCTATTGACCTATTCTGATATTGCTATCAAGGCAGGCAAACCTGAAATCGCCATTCCGATCAGCGAGAATTTCCTCTCACGAGACAACCTGGATGGCGAAGCCTTGGTCACTCTATGCAATGCCCACATTGCAAAGGGCGATGAACAGGCCGCGGTGAAGATTTTGGAACGCACTTCAGCAGTCGCGCCTGAAAAACCCGCCAGCTGGCTATCCCTTGCGAAAATCTGGACCCGCCTTGGCCAGACGGAAAAAGCCATGGCATCCCTGCAGAAAGCCAAAGCCGCCTTGCCTGAACACCCGGAAATCCTCCTAGCATTGGGCACTTTGTATATCGAAAATGACAAGCACACTGAAGCGATCTCAGTCTTGAAACAGGCTTTCCAGCTCGACCCGGAAAGTGTTCCAATCCGCAAATCCCTGGCAAAAGCCTTTCTGAATCACGGTTATTTGAACGAAGCCTGGAGCATCATCAGTCCACTGGAGAGTGACTACACTTCCGACCCGGATCTGGCTTTGACCTTGGGAAAGATATTGATCGCGCTGGGAGATATTCAAACTCCCAAATCCATGCTCAAATTTGCCTGGCAGTCCAGCCGGTCAGATGAAGCCCTCAAGGCTTACACCAGCCTGCTTTTGGAACAGCAGGAAAGCAGCAGACAGCTTTCCAAACTGGATCAAAAAGAGCTGGACGCCCTCCTGTTGGCTTTTGAGGAGCGCACCAGCCAAGAACCGGTTCAATTCAATTTTAAAGTGCTCCAGGCGGATATCAAATTCGCCCAAAATAAACCGGAAGAGGCATATCGGGATTATTTGATGCTGCTTGACCAACCTGAAGCCAAATCCCCAAGGGCGTATCACCATCTGCAGCATCAAATCGGCCGCACTGCACTTGGGTTGAAGATGTATGACATCAGCCTGGCATCCCTCCAGGAAGCTGTTTTAGTGAACCCTGATGACTTGAAAACCCGGCATTCGCTTGCCGCGGCTTTTATCGCCTCAGGCTTGCCGGATGAGGGCATGGCTGCCGCGCGGGCAGCTTTACAACTTTCCCCAACCGATCTCGAAAACGTCTTGTGGTACAGCAATTTCACCAGCAGAAACCACAAGGAAAGAGAAGCAATCCAGGTTCTCAAGGATACTATTCATCTGCTTCCGGACGAGCAGGCACTTTATCTGACTTTAGCCCGCACTTATCTTTCCCTGGGAGAAACACAAGAAACCAAGGAAACCTTGAACAGAATGTTGGCTGCGGACAATATCACCACGGAAGAATATGTCAATGTTGCCAACATCTATTTGCACATGAATGATGCTGAACAAGCGTCGGCGGTGATCAAGAAAGCCATTTCCAAAAATCCCACGCCGGATTTTGATGAGACCAGGGACCTGGCCTACTCGGTCCTGCGGTTGGGAGATTCTGCTGCAGCCTGGCAACTTTTACAGGAACTGGAGGACGCCTTGGGATCGCACCCCTGCTATCCCATCCTAAAATCAGACATTCTGGCTGCCAACAAGCAATTCATCTCAGCCCTGCAGAACCTGGAAAGCCTGCTGCGCCAGATCGAGTTCTCCTCAGAGCCTCAGCCGTTCGAAGTGTCTTGCACGATGGATCCCAATCTGGATGTCCCGGATTACTCCAAGGCAGGTGTGTATTATCGGGCGGCTCAGTTGGAACGGATGATCGGTGATCTTTCAGCTGCTCAAAAGCATGCCAGCCTGGCATTGAGCGCCAATCCCGAGAAGCCCGCTTACCTGCTGCTCCAATCGGAACTCTCCTTCGCACTGCGCAACACAGCCAAACTGGACTCCGTGCTGGATTACCTGGATACCACTGAGATCAGCCAGCCCCAACTGAAAGAAATCACCCACCTTCTGGCGGTCAATGCCTTGCTTGACCGCAATTTGAACAAAACCAACCTGCTCATGGAGCACTTTCTTTCCAAGGAAGTCCCCACGCCGGTCCTAATGGCATCCAAAGCGGTCACAGCCTGGCACCGATCCAACCGATCAGAAGCCCAGTCGGATTTGAAGGCTGGTGAACAATTATTGGAGGAGCTGGAGGTTCAAGCCCGCCAGGAAGCCTTTGCCGTATCCCGACATTTTTCCTGGATATGGGAAACCATCGCGATGGGGATTGCCGCCTGGGATTGTGAGCAGTGGGATTTAGCCAACAAATGTTTACGGGCAGCCTTGACTGATGTGAAAGTGAATCCCGTGGTCAATCAGTTGATCGCGGAATACCTGGTGGAAAAAACCAGGGCAGCCAACAACTTCCGCATCCTGCGAGTGGTTAAGCACGCACCCCAACAATTCGATCCGGAAAACTCGGACGAAACCGTGCATGAAGAGCAGATTTCCGTGGCAGGGCGCTTCATCGCTGCCGCTGAGATGATCCCAACCCTGAAGATCGGGCAAGCGCTCTTCAAAGGTCATTGGAACGAGGCGGATGAGATCAAACAGTATGTTAAAACTGATCGCCAGGCAGCCCAGGTTCTTTCAGTCCAGCTCAACGCGGATTCCGTGAAAGACATTCAAGTCGCTTTCAAAGATGCCTTTGATGTCAAATTTCAGGAAAGCATTCAACTTCTGTACAAAAAGCCTAGTGCATGTGCCAACAAGGCGCAGAACATGCTTTCCACCCACCCTGAAAACCCACTGCTGCATTGCCTGGTTGCCCTCGCCAAACAGAACAATCCTGAACAAGCCGTGGAAGCCATGGAAGGCGCTCTGGCGATCTGGTCAGACGAACCGGATTGGCACGCCATCGCCGGGACGTTCTACGAGCAGATCGGGCAGTATCCAAAAGCCGCCAATCATCTGGAGGACGCCATCCGCATCATGCCTAAAGAAGCGCAATACTGGCAAATGCTTGGGGATATCAAGGTGCTGGAAAAGGACTATCATGCCGCCAAGGATTATTTTGGTAAAGCCACCGACCTCTTCCCGGACAATCCAGAAGCGCTCACTTCACTGGCAATCATCAATCAACAGTTGGGCGAGCATCAAGTTGCCATTCAATGCCTGCGCAAAGCCGAAGAACTCGAACCGGAAAATCCCATGTACGGTGAAGCCATCGCCGAGTCTTTTCTTGCCAGGCAGGAATACCAACCAGCACTTGAGGAAGCCGACCAGGTACTGCAAACCCATCCAGACAGCAGCCGTGCCCTGCAAACCAAGGTAAAAGCGCTGATGGGTAAACGCCAGTACGAAGAGGCCAGGCGGGTCTTACAGGCTGCCAAAGAAATCGTGATCAATTCCATCCCCCTGGATATCCTTTCCATCGAGCTGGATGTCATTACCAACAAAAAATCCGGACTGAGTTCAGCCATGGTCCTGGCAGAAGCGCATCCTGATAATGTGGAAGTCCTGAACAATCTGGCAAATTACTACATTGAAGCTGGCATGCAGAACCAGGCTGAGGATGCCCTACAAAAGAGCCTTGAATACGACCCGACCAATCCAAAAACCCTGCTGGCGCTGGGGCGGATTGACCGGAAAAGAGGAAATTTGGACCAGGCGCTTGCTCACCTCAGCCAGGCATTGGCAATCAACCCCAGCCTGATCGAGGCATACCTGGAAATGGGTCAGACTTACCAGAACCGTCGGGAAGTCACTAAAGCCCTGGAAACTTACCATAAAGCCATTGACATGGTGGAAAAAGACCCGCGTGCCTACGTTTATGCCTCGGCAGCCTATAAAGATTCCAAAGACTACCGCAACGCTGAGTACATGCTCAGGCAGGCTGCACAACTTTCTCCCAACGATCCGATCATTCGCCGGCAATTGGCCTCAATAGTCGCTTTGAATCTAGTCAATAACTTGCAGGAGGCTCCAAAAAGAAGATGAAATCTTATCAAACATCAAAAAGTGATGAAGTCACTATCGTGAATCGTGGGAAATTCCTGACCCTGCTTCAGACTGCCCTGGGCAAACGAGAGTTTCAGTTTGCCCGCCAGGCTTCCTTGATCTGGCTGGCGAGTTATCCCGGAGATTTGTTGGTCGGCTTTGTTTATGCCTCAGTGCTGGCAGAACTCGGCGATACTGAGATGGCGATCACTAACCTGGAAAAAATCATCAGGTACGACCCTGAATTTACAGAAGCCACGAGTCTGCTCAGCCAGCTGACTAATGGAGAAGCGATTGACACGGAATATCATTCCTCACTCTCCTACCTGCAACGGAATTCCACCCCGGTGCAGCCTACCGCCAAGTGGCTGACGCCATTAATGAATGCCCGCCAGGCATTTGAAACAGGAGACCAGCCCAACGCTGAAAAATCGGTTTTGACTGCCCTGTCGTATAATCCCAGCCTTCCATTGCCGGCTATCATGCACATGCAGGTCGTTCAAAAGAATGGCAATTACACATTGCTGGATACCCTGGCGAGCATCTATTCCAACCGCTGGCCGGATTGTATTCAAATCAAGTTGCTTTCCGCGTTCGCCAACATGCAGCAGGGTGATGATTCACTCGGGGTAGAAAAATTGCATTGGAGCGCAGCCCACGATGTCAGTGGACAGGTCGTCACCAGGCTGCTTGGACGAAACCACGCTTTCAAACCGATCTGGCCAGAGGACCTCAAAGTGTATCTGGACCTGCCTGTGCCAGCTTCTGTAGCGGTGGAATTAGGCTGGAATGCCCTCTCCAACGCGAGCCACGGTCAGCCGGAGACTGTTGCTGAAAAACAACCCGCCGCTCAGAACATCGACTTGGTAGGCAATCCGTTCCTGGCTGATGAAATTCCTGACTTTGTAATGAGCGAGGAAGTGGATTATTCGGAAGTACCGCCGGAGTCTTTCCTGCTCAGCAAGCTGGCAAATTTCCCTGAAAGTGGTCCTTCAAATGAGAAGAATGAGACGGTCGAATCGCTCAATGAGATCCAGGCTGAGTTTGACAAAATCGCCAAGCACATACGTAAGTCTGAGCTTCTCACGGCGGATGCCCGTTTTCCCAATTACGTTCTGCTCTCATCCAAAACCGCCCTGGTGAACAAATACGGTGCCAATACCGCCACAGTTATCACTGATGCTATGCAGGACCTGTCCCTTAAAATCACTGCCCTTCCCAATTGGAACAGCCTGGTATTTCTGCCTGATGACCCAAAGTGCACCAACGAGCTGGGTCTGGCACCATCATTGGCTACCGATGCCTGGAAAATCAAGCTCGCCCTGGCAGACCTGGATAAAAAACTGGCCGCTAAAGGTGAAATGATCGGTGCATTGTTGATCATCGGCGGGAATGACATCATTCCCTTCCATCAACTTCCCAATCCCACCGACGATTCGGACGCCTATGTTGCCTCGGACAACCCCTACGCCACCATGGATGAAAATTACTTCATCCAGCAATGGCCGGTGGGACGCATCCCGGATGAAGCCGACAATGACGCGGTGTACCTGCTGGAGCAGCTGCGCTTCCTCAACAATGAATACAATCTTAAGGTGCAGTCCAAGACCTTGTTGTCGGGAACAGTATTCGAAAATTGGTTTTACAGCCTTTCTGAATACCTGTCGGAAGCTTTTCAAATCTTTCAAAAAACAGAAAATATCGGCTGCTGCGCAGAAGTCTGGCAAATCCCTTCCGCAGAAGTTTTCTCTGCCATTGACCGCAGCGATCGGATCAAAATATCTCCTCCAACAAATTCCGAAAACTTCCTGTACAAACAGAAATCCAACCCCAAGTATGCTTATTTCAATCTGCATGGACTAAAAGATGCCCCCGAGTGGTATGGACAGCGCGATCTCAAACAGCAGTCGCGCGATCCGGAGTATCCGGTGGCGTTAGTCCCATCGCTTTATAATGAAAAGACCCCGGCACCAGAATTTGTGATGAGTGAAGCCTGCTACGGAGCCAACATCATCGACAAGCAAGCCAGTGACTCCATGGCATTGAATTTTCTTGCCACCGGCAGCCGTTGCTTTGTCGGTTCCACCTGTATCGCTTACGGGTCTGTCAGTAAGCCCCTGATCGCCGCGGACCTGCTCGCCCAGGATTTTTGGACACATGTTCAAAACGGTGTTTCCGTTGGTTATGCGCTCATGCGTGCCAAATTGAGCCTTGCCAGCCAAATGACGAAAAGCCAGGGTTACCTCGATGGAGAAGACCAAAAGACCATCCTGTCCTTTGTGCTTTACGGAGATCCCCTTGCCAGCAAGGACAGCGTGAAGCATATTGCCAAACCCCTGTTGAGACCGGCAAAAAATCCGATCATCAAGACCATCAGCGATTCGCGCGAAGAACTGGTGGTCGCGTCTGAAGAAATGCCAGACGAAATCCTGGTAAGTGTAAAGAAGGTCATCAGCACCTACTTGCCAGGCCTTGACAACGCTACTGTCGCGATCAATCCACAACTGACCAACTTCACCCTCGACCCTCACACCATACAAGATCGAAAATCCCACAAGAATATGATCGAGGGTAGCGAACGCTATGTAGTCACCCTGAAAAAGAATTACGAAATCAAAGAAATCAACCACGCTCAATATGCCCGGATAACTTTCGACCAAAAAGGCGAAATGATCAAACTGAGCACCTCAAGGTAGCCCGAAAAATGCAGAAAACTCTGGCTTAGCATCCAGTTTTTCCCCTCCGCAATGAAGCCCCTGGAAGGGGGCTTCATTTATGATTTTGGGGGATTCTGGGGCATATTTGTGGACTGGTAGTATAATAATTCACACGATACTAACTACCCATGCGAATAAAGATTTGACGCGAAAAGATCAACCAATACATTACAATTCCAAACAATCCTATAAAGGTATAATTATTATAGAAGTACACATTCAACATCCATCCTTGGATAGTTTTCTTTTACAAGGGAGAAGAAATGAACGGTTATAGTGGAAAAATTCTTCATATCGACCTGAAAACGAAGAAATATAGGATCGAAGAAAAGCCAGAGGACTGGTACAAACTCTGGATTGGCGGGGTTTCCATGGCCAGCCGGCTGTGCTGGGAGAATATTACACCCGGATGCGATCCTTACTCTCCAGAAAACCCAGTCTGCATTGCCAATGGTATTTTCACGGGCACTCCCGTTCCAGTTGGTGGTAAATTTGGGCTGGCTTCGAAATCTCCACTGACGGGATTTCTTGGCGACAGCCTTTCAGGCAGCTGGTTTTCGGTCGCTCTGAAACGTGCCGGCTGGGATGGTATCGTCCTTCATAACAAAAGTGATGAATGGGTTGATGTGTTTATTGATGATGACCGCGTTGAATTTTTAGACGCGACCTACCTGCTCGGAAAAGGCACCTACCAAAGCGAAGAAGCCATCCGCCAGAAATTTGGTGATGATCAGATCCGCTCCTGCACCATCGGTGTTTGCGGCGAAAACATAGTGCGCTATGCCAATGTGACCAACGATGGCCGCCAGGCTGGCAGAACCGGTCATGGGGCCGTATGGGGCACGAAGAAACTGAAGGCTGTCTCAGTACGCGGAACACATGGCGTTAAGGTTGCAGATCCGAAGACCCTGATGGAGATGTCTTTCCATATTTCCGAGGAAGCCCAGGGAAAAGATACTCAGAAATATCGCATTTATGGAACAGCCACCAACATGCTCAATATGGATAAAATTGGGCTGCTGCCGACGCGCAATTACCAGGAAGGCACCTTTGAAAGCATCAATTTGATCAGCGGCGAGTATCTTGATGAACACCACAAGGTCAAAGTGATTGCCTGCGCGCAGTGCCCGATCGCCTGTGAGCAGATGTCAATCGTTAGAACAGGACCCTTTGCGGGCGCAATGACTGGCGTTGAGTATGAGAGCCTCCAGGCTAACAGCTCAAACCTGGGCATTTCAGATATGCGAGCCTGCATTCAACTGCTTGAAATTGCCGATCATGATGGCATGGACAGCATGAGTATGGGTGTTTCCATCTCTTATGCCATGGAATGCTATGAGAAAGGTGTTCTGAAGAAGGAAGATTTTGCTTGCAAGCAATTCCCGGAAGGAATTGAACTTAATTTTGGTAATGGGGAAGGTGCCGTAGCACTTGCCAAGATGATTCGTGACCGCGAAGGAATTGGCAACCTGTTGGCTGAAGGAACAAGAATTGCCTGCAAAGCCATTGACAAGGAGCATGGTACAGAATCCTGGAAATGGGCGATGAATATTAAAGGCTTGGAATGCCCCGGATATGATGCGCGCGGTCTCAAAACCTTCTCAGTCGGTTTGGCTACTGGCACCCGCGGAGGCTGCCACAATCGCTCGGCCGCCTATGACCCGGACATAAAGGGAGAGGTTGACCGCTTCACCATCGATGAAACCCGCGGTAAAGTGGCTGCAGATTCCGAGGAATACGCGGCAGTGTACGACACCCTGCCGCTGTGCAAATTCATCCGCAGATGCTTTACTGGCAAAGCGGATCGGGCGGGCGCCTGGCCAGCCATTGCCAAACTGATCAATGCCACCACCGGCTGGAACTACGGCTACGATGATGTCGATTTGATCGGCGTCCGCGCTCACACGATAAAAAAAGCCTTCAACATCCGCGAGGGTTGGACGGAAAAGGATGACGACCTACCCTGGCGCTGGAAGCACGAACCATTTACCAAGGGTGCTTCTGCCGGCCATGTGATTACCGACGAAGAACTGGCTTACTTGAAAGACATCTATTACCTGGCTAAAGGCTGGACCAAAGACGGCATGATGCCTAAAGAATTACTCATCAAGTTGGGAATGCCTGATGTGGCAGAAGAAATTGGAGTCTAAGGAGAATTATGGCAACATCCACCTCAAAATATGAGTACATTGTGTGTGACCCCGCCCTCTGTGTGGGTTGCCAGATGTGTGAGTATGTCTGTTCATATAACAAGACAGGCGAATATAATTCCTACCGCAGTCGTATTCGCACCGTCCGTGTGGATGAAGTACTGATCACCGCCATTGCCTGCCGCACCTGCGAAAATGCGCCATGCGTGGTCGTCTGCCCGCGCGATGCCCTCACCCAGGACCCGGATTCCGGTATCATCCACATCGATTCCGCTAAATGTGATGGTTGTGCCTGGTGCATTGAAGCCTGCGATTTTGGTGCCATCTCCATCAATCCTGCCACCAAACTGGCGGAAATCTGCGATCAATGCGAAACAGTGGAAGAGGGCCCTCAATGCGTCAAGTGGTGCCCCAAGAAAGCCCTGGAGCTGACCACACCTGATAAGGCAGCCCAAAAATCCCGCCGCGAACTGATCAAGGACAGCCTTGAATTTCCCACCAAAGCCAAGGAACCCCGATGAGCGATGAAGTAACCAAAAAAGATGAGGAGTTACGGATCGGTGTGTACATCTGCCATTGCGGCAGTAACATTGCTGGTGTAATTCCTCCTAAAGAAGTGGCCGATTTTGCCGCCGAACTGCCTGGCGTCGTCCGCGCGACCGATACCATGTACGCCTGCGCGGACAGCGGTCAACGCCTGATCAAAGACGACATCAAAAAATACAACCTGAATCGCGTGGTGGTTTCTGCCTGTTCGGTCAGAATGCATGAACCAACCTTCCGGGCAGCCGTGGCTGAAGCCGGATTGAACCCCTTCCTGATGGAAATGGCCAACATCCGCGAGCAGTGCACCTGGGCGCATGGACATGACCGGGATGGCGCTTTGAAGAAAGCCAAGGATCTGACCGCGTCAGCTGTAGCCAAGGTCTCTTTCCTTACCCCGCTGGATATGATCACCGTGCCGGTTTCCAAGAAGGCGTTGGTGGTGGGTGGAGGCGTGGCTGGCATCAGTGCCGCCCTGGACCTGGCGGAACAAAACATTCCAGTTATCCTGGTGGAGAAAGAACCGACGATTGGAGGGGTCATGGCGCAACTCAACAAGACCTTTCCAACGATGGACTGTAGTATATGAATTCTTGCACCAAAAATGGTTGACGCGGCGCGTCAACCCCTGATTGATGTAAGAACTTACACGGAAGTTGAAAAAGTCGAAGGTTTTGTCGGAAACTTTAAAGTTACCCTGCGAGAAAAATCCAAATATGTAAGGGCTGACCGTTGCAATGGCTGTGGTTCCTGTGCCAAAGTCTGCCCGGTAGAAATCCCTAACTACTTTGAAATGAATCTGGCTCCCCGCAAGGCGGCATACATTCCCATGATCCAGTCAGTCCCACTCGTCTACAACATTGACATGGATGCTTGCATCCACTGTTATAAATGCGTGGAAGCCTGCGGATCTCTGGAAGCCATTGATTTCAGCATGGAGGATAAGGTCGTTGATGAGGAAATCGGAGCGATTGTGGTTGCCACCGGTTTTAACCACTTTGACCCCACCCCCATGGAAGAATATGGTTATAACAGGTATTCCAATGTCATCACCGCCATGGAGATGGAACGCCTGAACAATTCCGCCGGACCGACCGCTGGAAACCTTATCCGACCGAGTGATGGTAAAAATCCCCGCAAACTGGCATTCATCAACTGTGTTGGCTCACGGGATAAACGGTACAACGAGAGCTGTTCTAATTTCTGCTGCATGTATTCGATCAAGAATGCGGTTTTGTTGAAGCAGATGAACCCGGCGGTGGATATCACCATCTATTACATGGATATCCGTACCCCGTCCAAGGGATACGAAGAATTTTATGATCGGGCACGCTCCATGGGCATCCATTTCATCCAGGGACGCCCTGCCCTGATCACGGAAGACCCGGATACCCATAACCTGTTCGTCCATTCGGAGGACATTGCCCTCGGAAAAGTGGTCGAGCATGAATATGACATGGTCATGCTCAACCAGGCCGCCATTCCCCAGCCGGATCAAAACCACATGAGCTCCGTGCTCAACGTCGCCCAATCCCCGGGCGGTTGGTTCATGGAATACCATCCCAAGCTACGCCCGATGGATAGCCCAACTGATGGCATCTTCTTTGCCGGCGCCTGCCAGGGGCCAAAGGACATTCCTGCCAGCGTGGCTCAGGGTTCCGCTTCTGCCTCCCGCGCTTCTCGTATTCTGCATTCTGAAACCTGGCAAATTGAACCAACCGTTGCCGTGGTGTGGCCGGATCGCTGTGTCAGTGCCCAGGGAAAGTCCTGCGGTTTATGTGAGCGTGCCTGCCCTTATGGAGCCATCAATTACCAGCAGGGCAACGCTGCCGAAGTGATCACCGCCAAGTGCCATGGCTGCGGCGGTTGTGTAGCGGAATGCCCACACGATGCCATCACCCAGCTGCATTACACAGACGCACAGATCCTGGCGCAAATCCGGACCCTCCTGGCAGATGAACCCCACAAAAAGATCCTGGCCTTGCGCTGTCACTGGTGCTCATATGGCGGTGCTGACCTGGCAGGAACCAGCCACTTTGAATACACCGCCAACGAACGCGGCATCAAGGTGATGTGCTCAGCCCGCATGGATGCGGACTTCATCTACGAAGCCTATCGCCTTGGCGCGGGCGGAGTGCTATACTCAGGCTGCCATCAACAAGACTGCCATTACATCACCGGTCAGATCATCGGTGCCAAGCGCGCCAAACGGCTCCAAACCATCTTTGAACGGATGAACATGAGCCCGGGTCGTTTCCGGGTGGAGTGGATCAGCGCAGCTGAAGGAGACAAGTACGCCCGCGTCTTGAATGAAATGCAGGCGAGCCTGGATGCCATTCCAGAAGCTGATCTTTTGGCGGAAATCGATCGCATCCGACCTGAAATGACCAAGCGGCTGACGCGCCTGCCCAACATTCCGGGTGTTCAACGTGCCTTTGACCAAACTGAGGTGATTGTCAATACCATTCTTGGAAAGGAAAAAGTCGCATGAGTCACACAGCCCTGACGACAACATTTGCCGATGAGGTTCGTGCTATTCCTGGCGGAGAAAACCTTGAAATGTGTTTTTCCTGTGGGACCTGCACCAGCAAGTGCATGATCCAATCCAAACTGGACGGTGAATATAACCCACGTCGACTGATCCGAAAAGTCATGTTTGATATGGAATCCGAAGCTTTTTCAGACGTAACCACCTGGCTATGCACCGCCTGCGATTTATGTTACTCTGCGTGTCCACAGAAAATTCACATCTCTGGTGTGATCAACGCGGTAAAAAAGTTGGCCGTAGACAATGCAAAAATGACCATATTCAAAACAGCAGTGGTCGATCAGCAAACCTGTGTAGCTTGTGGATTATGTGCAGAAGCTTGCCCCTATGAAGCGATCGCACTTAAACCGTCCAAAATTCCTTACCGTGGTTTGATCCAGGTTGCAACCGTTGATCCTGCCCTTTGCATGGCATGTGGGTTGTGTTCTGCGGTCTGTCGCTCAACTTCTATAGGCATTCCGGAAGACTATTCGGATAAGCAACTGGTCGATAACTTATGGGACTGGCTGCAAATGCAGGGAGCTGAGAGCTAATGGAAACCAAACCAAAAATTGTCCTATTTCAATGCCAATGGTGCTTGTACTCAGAAGCAGACCAGAACTGGGTGGATCATGACCTTCCGATAAACGTTCACCTTGCGAAGGTACCCTGTACCGGGCGCATCAATCCGCTTTTTGTTCTAAATGCTGTCCAGGGTGGGGCAGATGGTATTGTCGTCAGCGGCTGCCTGCCTGAACAATGTCACTTCAAGGAAGGTAATCTGAGTGCCAGGCGCCAAATGGATGAGTTCTTCAATCTCTTCGATTACATCGGCTATGAAAAAAGCCGAATGCACTTCATCTGGCTGGACTTGCAGGACCGTGGACATATTCAACGGGAATTGATTGACTTCGAAGCTAAACTTTCGGAATTGGGTCCAACCGTTGCCCTGGCGACTAGGGTCCCCGCCCCGACGGAAGGTCAGCATGACTGAACTCGAGACCAAATTACAAGCAGAAATCAAGCGCCTATTGGATAAGCACCTGGTAGATGTGGTGATCGCATTTCGCAAAGAGGATGCTCCTCTGCATCCCCAACCCGCCTTTTTCACTACAGCAGAAGACGCGGAAAGCCTGATATATAACGGTTTATGCCAAAACAACCTTGCCAATTATTTACCGAGATACCCCCAGGAAACTCGTATTGGCATGGTGGTGCGGGGTTGTGAAAGCCGTTCTGTCAATGCCTTACTGGTGGAAAAACAGCACCCACGTGAAAACCTGGTTTTGCTTGGCGTCCCCTGCCAGGGAATTATTGACTGGCGTAAAATCGTCAATAAAGCCGGAGAAAATATCTCCAATATTGAAGAGGATCAAAATGAGGTTCGCGTCCAATCCGGGGGGCAATTCTTTACTTTCAATCGCCAGGAACTTCTGCATGATTCCTGCTTGAGATGTATACATCCCAACCCGATCAACGCAGATGTGATGCTGGTTGAACCGTTACCTGAAGGCGATCCAGACATGGTTCGCACTTCTGTGGAAGCATTTGAAGCCTTGGATCGGAATGACCGCTATGCCTGGTTCCGTCAGGAAGCAGAACGCTGCATTCGCTGTTATGCCTGTCGGGAAGCCTGCCCGATGTGTTACTGCACCGAATGTTTTGTCGATCATGGCACACCGCGATGGACCGAAACTACCGTCACACCAGCTGGCATGCAAGCCTGGCAAATCATCCGCGCCTTCCACCAAACCGGTCGCTGCACCAGTTGTGGAGCTTGTGAACGTGCCTGTCCCATGGATATCAGGATGACCTACCTGACCGATAAACTGAATGAGGATATACACAAAGATTACCAGTTTGAGGCAGGATTGGATGATAAAACCCAGCCACCTTTTGCATCGTTCAACCTGGACGATAAAAACCGCTTTGTTGCCTGAGGGATGATCTTATGATGTATATTCTTGAAAAGAAAAACCTTGATCAAACCCTGGCGGACTGGTCTGCCAATCATGAAGTCATTGCACCACAGAAGCTCGAGCATTTTTCGCAATTTATCCCATGGGATGGTAGCAGGGAGATAGTGCTGTCCGAACCACATAACACACGCTATCCACCCAAAGCCCTTTTCCTCCCCCAATCTGAGGCATTACTAAAATTCACAAAATTTGGACAAGCCCAGGAAACTCTCCCAGCACAAAGGCCACGTTTAGTTTTCGGTATTCGACCTTGCGATGCACAGGCTGTGACACTTTTGGACACTGTCTTTGCTTCTTCAGAAAACCATGATCCCTATTGGAATACCCGCCGGGACACCACAATTATCGTCGGAATGGGCTGCTCCGATCCATGTTCGACCTGCTTCTGTACCACGGTCGGGTCTGGTCCTTTTAGCAAACCCGGTTTCGATGCACTCTGCACGGATTTGGGTGATGTTTTCGCAATAGAAGTCTTCACAGATAAAGGCGTCAGCTTGTTTTCCCATCTGAGCCAGTCCACGAGTGAGCAAGACCAACAGGTGGAGGCAATTCAACAAGCTGCAACGAAGGGGATGGAGCCTGTGTTTGAAACCGTTGATCTAAAACAAAAACTGGATCAGCAATTTGAGAGCAAGTATTGGGAACAAATATCACAATCCTGCCTGGGTTGTGGAATTTGTACCTTCCTCTGTCCGACCTGTTTTTGCTTTGACATTGTTGATGAGGTTCAGCGCGGCGAACGTGTCCGCAATTGGGATACCTGCATGTTCAGGATTTATTCCCAGGAAGCCTCTGGTCACAACCCACTCCCTTCACGCAAGGAAAGGACACGCCAACGATTGATGCACAAATACAGTTACTGGCTGGACCACGCGGGCAAGATCGGCTGCACAGGCTGCGGTCGTTGTGTGCGTTATTGCCCGGTTGGACTGGACATTCGTGCCATGTTAAGAACAGCCAGTTCTTTGGAAAGCGAGGTTGTCCATGCCAGTTAACGGACAAAACCCTTACATCCCGATGCCAATGCACATTATGCGTGCATATTACGAATCAAATGATAATTCACTGAAAACATTTGAATTGGTTTTTGACAATCCCAAAGACACTGATCAATTCTTTAAGTCTTACAACCCGGGTCAGTTTTGTCAACTTTCGGTTTTTGGCAAAGGCGAAGCTCCCTTTGGAATTGCTTCAGCAGCATGGGAAGGCGAATTTGTACGCTTTACCGTTCAAAGGCTCGGTTCATTTACACAGACCATACACACTATGCAAGCTGGCGATGCGATCGGTATGCGCGGACCATTGGGGAATGGCTTCCCTTTGCAGAACTGGAAAGGCAAGAACCTGGTCATCATCGGCGGTGGTTGCGCCTTTTCGACACTATATGCGCTGACCAAACATATCCAACACCCCCAAAACCGCCCAATTTTTAATCAACTCATTGTAATCTACGGTACCCGCACTTCCGGATTGTGCATGTATAAACACGACATCCAAAAATGGTATCAACGCGACGATATGGAAGTTCACCAGGCAATTGATATCCCTGAAGAAGATTGGACTCATCATGTCGGGTACGTGCCAAATGTTGTCAAAGAAGTCGCACCCTCGCCTAAAAATGCAGTCGCCGTAGTATGTGGTCCACCGATCATGACCAAATTTACCCTGCCCGCGCTGGTGGAACTAGGTTTTCCACCTGAAGCCATCTTTACTTCCCTTGAGAAGCGAATGAAATGTGGTATCGGCAAGTGTGGGCGCTGTAACATCGGTTCCAAGTATATTTGTAAAGACGGTCCGGTTTTCAGCCTGGCAGAGTTACAGGCGCTCCCGGCTGACATCTAATGGAGAAATAATGAGCCAACGTGGCATTGCCCAGAAAAACCGAACCGAACACAAAATGACCATCCACAGGGGGATGATCACCCGTAATTATTTAATGACCTGGGATTTGGATAAATGCGTCGGCTGCCAGATCGGACCCATCGTCTGCCCCATGGGAGCCCTGACACATGTCCCTGCCGTCCTCGAAGATGGGCATATCATGGTCAAAGCTTCGGTAGAGGTGGACGAGAAGAAGTGCGTCAACTGCGGGATGTGCGTCGTATCCTGCCCTACCCATGCCATTTCCATGACCATCAATGCCAAAAAGGAAATTCCGGTTCTCAAGTATGAAGCCTTTCCTGAGTTGATCGCCAAGACCATCTTTAAGAAGGAATTGTTTGACTTCTCCCTCAAAGACTTTGTCATTGAAAACTGCTCCGCCCATGTGCTCAGCTACGACGAGAAACGGGATACCATGCGGGTTGATTTTGATAACTGTATTCACTGCCGGCAGTGTGAAATTGCCAGCCAGGGTGCTTTTACCGTGCGGCAACCCTGGCAAGGCTTGGTAGAACTGCACCGCGAACGCTGCGTGGAGGGCTGCCTGGCTTGTGCGGATATCTGTCCAACCCGTGCCTTACATGTAAATGAACAAGGCGAATTGGTGCTGGCAGATTATTACTGCATCAAGTGCGGAGCCTGCATGCAGGTGTGCCCGGTTAAGCCAAAATACCAGAGCGAGGAATTTGAGTTTGAGTCGCAGGGTGTCCAGGCGAAGCGCATCAGGGACGTCCTCATCAATCCGGACGAACTGGCGATCAAAGTGGAACGCTGGCGGGTGAATCACACCGCAGTTAACAGTGCCGCCTGGATTGAAGCCCTCAGAAAGCTTTCGGATGATAAGGCTAAAATGGTGGAGGTTGACCGGAAAAGAGCGCTGCGTCGAGTGGACCTGGTGAGAGCGCTACGGGGGCACATTCTTAGCGATAAAAAAGCCGTACCAGCTGCCAGCAAAAAAACTTCGGAATAAGATCCCAGATACCGCTTGGGTTTAGTCCGGGTCAGGCTCTGACCCAAAACCATACTTCGCAGTGAAATCAAAAGACCAACCGGTCTCCCGAGTGTATTCCTGGTTTTGTTCACCGCGCTCGAATATCAATACCCTGGCTTTTGAACGCAAGCGTCCAAAATGATTCAATTCCGGCGTGGAGGTAATGACATTCCGAAAGGTGCCGCAGTTGATGTAATACTTTTGCTGTTCATTATCAACCTCAACCAGCTCCACCTGCGGGTTGTGAGTATGCCCGGAGACGACACACTGGATACTTGAGCTTTCCGGTTGGTAGCATTGTTCTTTTTTGATGACATCAATCAAGGAATCTGGCTTGATTTTCCAGGAAAGCGATCCCAACAACCGCTCAATCGCCCAGAAGGGTATGCCTTTTTTCCATAAGCGTGTATTAATGAGCCGGTTAATGGTTCCAACAGAAAAACCTGCCATTCCACCCAATTCTTTGATATTTTCGCTCAGGTTTTCATCGAGGGCGATCTCATCAAAAGCCTTGATGATGACTGGTTCAATGAATTTCCACACATCCTGCTGGCTCATCCCGGCTGTGGAAAAGAGAAAGTTCATCAGCGCGTTGGCAGGACGGACGTTGTCAAAATCCATCAAACGCCGGTAAAGCAGAACCAATTCTTCACTGGCCAGGATGGTTCCTTCGGAATAGTATTCTTTAAACAGCTGCGGCAGTTTGGCAGCCAATTCGATGGTGGTGATATCCCCAAATACCGGTTTATCATATGCCGCTTTGTCAATGAAGGTCGGGATACTCTCCCAGGACTTGAGATTTTCCCCAAAGTTATTGGGGTCATATTCATGCCCATGCCGGACCAGGACGCTGGCTTCCCCTCTCACATAATGAATATATTGGTTCATGAAGGGTGAGTCGTTGATCGGTAGACCCAACAGGCGCTGAACGCGTTGCCTGATTTTTGGGGTGGCATTCACAAGCCGGTCATGATTGCCTGGAATAAAGTGGATTCTGACAGGTCGTTGAAACAGGTTTTCAAGCCCCCGAAAGATTTCCAGCGTTTCTGATGCCCTGGCATCCGCTTCAATCGCGTCCAGAATCTCAACTACGCGTTCCTCGACCGAACTGCCCTCATCTACTTCAATGTTGTCGATGTAAGGACGCAACCCATCCCGCAACCATAAAGCTGAGCGGGTGGTTTCAAAGGTATCTCCCGCCAGTACCAGGTCGATCATTCCCACCCTGTCTTCGCGGATCAGGTCGGCAATCTCCTTGAAATATGCCCGGTAAACCACCGCAGGAAGATTATGGTTGTACTGCAAACTTCCCAACCGGTTGGATTCCGATTCTGCCAGGTGGAGATCAGACATAACGATCAGCATGAATACCTCTTAATCACATCTTTTTATAACATGGTTTCAGGTATATAAAATTAAGAGCTTTCGAAGATTAGATTAATGCCTGGTAAATAAATACCGATCACCACCAACTTTGAATCCTCAATCGGACGTCCACAAGAAAGCCCCGGCTTCTTTTGAACCAAACATGATCCGGTCGCTGCTGGTCGGGTCAAACACCACACTCTGAAAATTCCATCTTAATGAAGTGCCGGTCGCCGCCTGCCAAACTGTGCCACAATTGGTACTGTAATAAGTCGAACCTACCGCTCCGGCTGCCATCTGGCAGTGGTTTTGGGGATAATACGAAAGCGAGACCACGTTGACCCCTTTCGCAGCCACCCTGCTCCAGCTTGTCCCGGTGTTATCTCGAATGAAAATACCGCTGGAGGTCGCCGCAAAATAGTCGTCCGCCCGCACGAGGATAGTGTTTGTTGTTAATCCTGACAAGCCTTCATTCATTCCCGACCAGGCGCCGTTTTTCAGCGCCCGCACGGAACAACTTCCCGTCCCATCACAGGCAGAAACCAGCAGTCTTCCCAAGCTTTCATCAGAGGCAAGGCTTGGAATGGTATAGCCATTCAACCCGACCTGGTACCAGCTGCCTCCTGAATAGGTCCACAAGCCCCTTCCGGCAGTCCCGCCATAGAGCACTCCATTCAGCGAGGTCAGACTGATCAGGGGCGTGTTGCCTGACTGCGCGCCTGATTCTTCAACCGCCCTTATTTGATCCTGCATCTTTTCTAGCAGCAGTTCTTCCTGGATGCTGACCCGATTTAGCACCGCGGTGACGTATTCGCTGGGATCATACCCTGCCGTCTGAGGAATATTCATGGCAGACCAGTTGTCCCCATTGGAAACGTATACGGCCGAGCTGGTCAACGCATACAGAGAGCCATCAAATGCCACCAATTCTGAAACTGAAAAATCTCCCAACCCGGAATTGTTCGCGCTCCAACTGGTTCCTCCATTGGAGGTTTTCATAACGCCCAAACCATACACCCCTGCGTAAATGACCCCTGGCTTGTTGGAGAGGGATGCCAGGCCGGTAATATTCGCACTGCTGACAGCGGCATGGCTGGTCGCCCAGCTGGCGCCAGAATCAACCGACTTATACAACCCGCGGTAACTGGTGGCAGCATACCAGCGTTGGGGAGTTCCTGATCCGATCGCAAAATCATACAAAAATTGTCCGTTTAAGCCCGCACTGTTCCAGTTGACACCCATATCCGTCGACCGGTAAAGCCCATTTTTGTAAGTACAAGCAAATACCGGCTTGACCGGACCGCCTAAAGGATCCAAAACCAGTCGGTAAATCTCCACGTCAGCTGGAAGCCCGTTCCCCAGGTTGGTCCAATGCGCGCCCTCATCCCGGCTCCGAAAAATGCCAGCACCATGCCAGACCCCGCCATAAACCAGCGCCGGGTCATTGGGATCCTGGGCAATCGAACGGGCGCTCAGGTCCGTTACGCCGGAATTGATGGCGAAAAATGCCTCCCCGCTGTTAATGCTCTTAAAAAAGCCATGTTCATGAGCTGTCAGAAAAATTTCGCTGGTTTGCACCGGATTAATATCAATATCGTAAAAGTAATCATCGCTGTCAAACTGATCCCCGCTGAACAATAAGCGCCAACTGAGGCCGGAATTCTTGCTCTTGTAAACATAACCTACCAGGCTTCCGTTGATCCGCGAGGCGGAATAAAGGATGTTGGGGTTGTTTGGGTCCACTTCCAGGTCGTAAACAATATGGTTTGCTAATGACGATCCATTGGATGCCGTCCAGTTTGATCCGCCGTTAATAGATTTATACACCCCTCCGGCATAAGTGCCTGCGTACAGGATTTGTGTGTTTTGTGGGTTTATCGCCAGGGATTGGATGTAGGTGTTCCCTAATCCGGTTATTTTCTGGGTCCAGGTCTTTCCGTTATCCGTGCTTGCGTACACGCCCGCGCCATAAGTGCCGAGATACATCACCGAGCTATTGGCAGGATCAACCAAGACGGCAGTGAAGGTGCCCCCCATCGGACCAACAGGGACAGCTTTTGCTGGGGGCGGAGGAGGAGGTGGCGCCTTGAAGAGAATTGGAAGAAACACCTTGTGCGTGGTAGTCAACTCGGGAAGAGTATTGGCATCGACCAAACCCAAGGATGCGTCAGGGGCAATGGAAGAGGCAAAACCTGTAAGAACCAGCATCAAGATGAATCGAGTGGTGAATTGCATTTTTGATCGCATCATAAAACTCCCTGATAGGTTAAGATCATTACCCATCAAGGGTATGCAATTATCATGCCATTTGATGAAGCGGTTTCTTGGATTAAGCTTTTAGTAAAAAGAATATATGACTCTCTGCAAAAAGGTCAGCCTGCAATTCTTTCCAGGTAAAAGTGGGGCTATTCTATTGAAAACAGTATCAAATAAACACTTTCAACCCTTAAAATACCAAAAACGTGATCGAAGTGGGAGAAAATTTCAGATGTTTTTTGAAAACGGAGTTTTTGCAGTGGACTCAGATATCATAAGCTAAAAGCGCAGGCTTTGGAATGCCTTGATGCAAGCCGCCACGGCCTGATCGTCCACATCACGGTGCGTGACCAGCCGGAAGGTGCGCTCACCAGTGGCTCCGATAAGCACCTGCTTTTCTTTCAGCCAACTTACCACCTGGTCGGCGTTACTGTTGACGCCTGGCTCAAGGGCTAAGTAGACCATATTAGTATATGGGGTTCCTTTATCTATGCGCAAGACCGGGATTTGACTCAGCTCCTCAGCCAGGGTTTTCGCGCGGGCATGATCGTCCGCCAGGCGCTCCACCATATTGTCCAGCGCCACCAGGCCGGCC
>JBAQMM010000012.1:0-2895 GCA_049302815.1 Anaerolineaceae bacterium
GTCGGGATTGGCGTGGAGGTCGGGGTCGCGGTCGGGGTTGGTGTGGAGGTCGGTGTGGGCGTAGGAGTTGCCAGCGACACGATATAGGTCTTCTCCACCTGCGTATTCTGGGTGCTGCGCATGATCACGCGGATGGTTACCACTTTTGCCTCGATCTCAGTCAGGTCCCAGGTATAAATATCATCGGCGGAACGGACCGGGTTATTCTCCCAATCCACCAGGACGTGCCATTCCTCTGGTTCTTCACCCTCGCCGTATTCAATGCGATAATCCTTGAAATTCGAGGTGGCGTCGATTACACCGACAATCGTGAAGGGATTTTCCCGGATGGTTTGACCGTCGGAGAGATTGACCAGGTCGATAATTGCCCGCGAGTCGTCCACGCGGCACTCCCGCTCCGGCACAACTACAATAGGATCCGGGAAGCCATAATTGTCAGCCCACTGCTTGCCCTGGTCGCTTTCCTGGAGCCAGTGGATGGCACCCTCATCCTTGACATTGATCACCAATTCTTCCTTGGCAAAGTCTGGGCAGGCTGAAGAAGCCATCAACCCGGTCCAGGTGTCAATGTTGACCATTGCCCATAAATCGTTCGTTTTGGGTTGGGGCAGTTGGTCTGAAGCAAATATCTCGCTGCGTTGGCTGGGGCACCACTCGGAAGGTTCGGTGCCCGAAACTTCGCAGACGACCTGTTCAACGACATCCGCGGGGCGCCCGAACGGGGTTGCCACACCGCCTTTCAGGATCTGGATGCCGGACTGCATCACGCGCGCCCAGATGGGCGCAGCGCCGCTGACGCCTGTGGTGTTCACCATAGGTGAGTAATCAGCATTCCCAACCCATACCCCTACCACCAGATCAGGCGTATATCCCAGGGTCCAGTTATCGCGGTAATCATTGGTAGTTCCGGTTTTGGCGGCTGCCTCAAAGGGCAGATTAAGCACGGAATCGGCTCCGAACATGGGGGCGCGCGCCTCAGAATCCGACAGAATGGAAGAGATCAGGTAGGCATGCGCCTGCCGGATGACCTGATCCCCTTGTGGTGGGACATATTCATAAACAGTTTGCCCGGTGTGGTCCACGACTTTGGTGACCGCTACAGGGGCAACCCGCCGACCTTCGTTGGCGATCACGGAATAGGCACCGGTCAATTCAAGCAGGCTCACCTCACCGCCTCCCAGCGTAAGAGAAAGCCCATAGTCATCCCTGGTCAGACTGGTGATACCCAGCCTCTTTGCCATGCCAATAAAACCATCCTCCTGTGGGGTGCTCGGGTCATCATAGATGCCAACGTAATTCAGAGTTTTGACTGCCGGAATATTGTAAGAGTTAGCCAGGGCAGAGCGCACCGTGACAGGTCCGTGAAAACGGCTGTCGTAGTTGACCGGTACATAAGGTTCGCGCAGGTCATCAGCCCTGCCTGAGGGTGGAAAATCCGCCGGCACATCCCAGATCAGGGTGGAAGGGGTCCAATCCTTCTCGAAAGCAGCCAGATAAGTGATCGGTTTGATGGAAGAACCCGGCTGGCGGGTTTGGGTCAAAGCCATGTTGACCTGCCCGCTGATGGCGGCGTTGTTGAAATCCGCTGAACCGACCATGGCAAGGATTTCCCCGGTTTTGGGATCGATCGCGACCACCGCGCCATTGGTGGCATTGTTGGAGGTCATGGTTGCCAGCTGATCCTGAACTGCCTGTTGAGCCTCATTTTGCAGGTCAGGGTCCAGGGTGGTATAGACCGTAAAACCGGAGCGGTAGATGGTCTGGGGATCGAACTGGCTTTCGAGCAGAGACTGGATATAAACCACCCAGTGTGGAAAGCGCATCGAGTTTTCGTTAGGTTCGAAATTGTAGGCTTCCAGGGTGTCGGCAGCGTTTAATGCCTGCACTGCGTCCACGCAGACCTTATCCAGCGCTTCGCCGATATAAATGCAGTTTTTTTCGTTGCTCACCTGGTACATCAAGACCACAACGGATTTGTTACGGGTGAGGGTCGCGTCCCGGTTCTTGTAAATGTCATAGACTGCCGGAGACTGCGGCAGACCTGCCAGAAAAGAGGACTGCCACAAGGTCAAGTCAGCAGCGCTGGTGTTGAAATAGGTTTCCGCGGCAGCTTCAATGCCATAAGATAGGTTTCCGTAGAAGATCTCGTTCAGGTAGAGTTCGAGCACCTCTTCCTTGCTGTACCGACGGGTGATTTCAGCTGCCAGGATGATTTCCCGCGCCTTGCGTTCATAGGTCTGTTCAAACCGTTCATCCTGGAGCAACAGCATACGGGCAAGTTGCTGCGTGATGGTGGAAGCGCCCGAGACAATTTCACCGGAAGTGTAGTTTTGCCATAATGCCCGTCCCAGGGCGACCACGTCAAACCCAGGATGGTTGTAATATTCCTTGTCCTCTGTGGCAATGGTTGCCGCAATCAGGTAAGGAGAGATTTTGTCCAATGTAACGTAAGTGCGCTTACCGGCGTTGGGATCCACGATTTCGTACAGAACATTGCCATTACGGTCCAGGATGCGGGTGGTCTCAAATTGGGAGGCATGCGAGCGCAATTCCTCGACTTCCGGGAGGGTGGAGGCAATCCGGAAGTATTGAACAATTCCGATCGTGCCAATGATAATTACGATCGCCAGCAGCACAAACAACGCCTTCAGAAAAGTTTTTTTCTTCTTCTTAGGTTTTTGGGGGCTGTTGGCTTTATTCACCCGGTCGGGTTGGATTGGTTCTACTCTGGTGGGGGACGCGGGGTGGGAAGGGCTGGAAATCTTTACGGGTTGGGTGGCACCCTTTTTTGGTTCCACCATCGAGGAAAATGCCGCCGATGTGAGCCTGGTGGCTTGCGGGTCAGTTTCAGGCACGCGGGCTGGCAGCACCGGCTCGGTTGCTTTGACCCAACTG
>JBAQMM010000013.1:0-4782 GCA_049302815.1 Anaerolineaceae bacterium
GCCCATGCCGGTCGGATTGGCCTGGTCAAACCGGACCGCCCGGCAAGAGAGCACCTTGCCCAGGTCTTCCCGCAAAACCGGCGGTGTGGCCGGATCGTCAAAGTGCGCAAAAAGGGTCGGCGCGGCATCTTCCGACAAGCTCCACACCAAGTAGGCCGAGTCAAGCTCATTCCCAGCCAGGGCGCGCTGCAGGTTCTTCCTTGCAATGGTGGCATCCACATTCATCAGCGAGAGGGTCAGACCAAACGCGAGGAAACTCATCAGCAAAACCAGTCCCATCCTTTTGAACTGGCGGGTGATTTCCATCAGGACTGAAAAAGCCAGGATGATCCCTAGAACGATCATGAAGACATGGGCAACCAGGCGGTCCTGCGTGAAACCATAGGCGGCTTCGTACAGGCTGAGGCGCTGAAAAGCCGAGATCAGCATCACCCCCACCTGCAGCATCAGCAGGGCGCCCAGAACCGAAAACCAGACCTGCTGAGCCTTCTGCTCCCGTTTGGTGACAGCTGAAAGGGCGTAGTGCAGCACCCAGCTAATGCAGGCCACCGCCATCAGTTCAAAGAAGCCCCGCCGGGCATATTCGGCATAGGTGAAACCCTCCAGCGAGATGTTAGCCTCGCCCGCGAAAAAGTAACGGAACTGCACAACCAGAAAGGCACCAAAAAGCAGGTTCAGGCTTGCCAACACGATGGTGCTCTCGGTCATGCCCAGGAACGGTTTGACCAGGGGCAAATCCGGTTCGAGGGCTTGCTTTTCAGCGCTTTTGGTCAACGCATGGCTAACTGCTCCGAAAAGGACATACGTAATCACCAACACAAGCACTGCCTGGTTGACCAGGTCGGTCATGTTTTCGATGCGGATCCAGTTAACCAGTGCCGACAACCGGCTGGAAAAGATCGAATCAGCGGAAGCGAGCAGAGCCCCAAAAATGAGCACCAGCGGTAGGGCGATCAGGACCCCGCGCAGAATCGCGCCAGCCTTGCGATCAGGTTTTGAGGATTGAGCAACGGTCTCAGCGGGCGGGGTTTCGCTACCCCGAAATGCCTGAACGACCGCCGACGGCAAACCGGTCAGGACGGAAACCACCACGTTCAAACCCTGCGTGAAGTATTCGCGGATCCGATAACCTGCCCATTGACCGTTCAGCAGGCTGACTGCGAGCAGGACCAGGGCTGCCATTGAGAATAAGACCAGGGTGATAAGGGTATAACTCTCCGAGCGGAATACAGTCAAAATGGAGGTCAGGCTGATCGGCAGCGCCAGGACGAAACTCCACCAGGGCACGCGGCGGCCTTCCAGCAGGGTTAGCCCGAAGGTCACCAGCAGCAAAGCGTTGACGAAAAGCGCCCATTGCAGGCCAATCCTTTGTTTGTATATCATCAGGTCGGCAAACACTGCCAGAGCAAATACCACCAGCAGGACCCAGCCGGGATGGTCTAATAACCTGGCTTTGTAAGTTGGAGGAATCCTGTGGGCAGATTTTACTTCTTCATCTGAGCGAGACTGCACGGGGGTTGAGGTTGAAAATGAAGATCCGGAAGAGCCCTGCTGAGAAAGAGGATCAGTTGCGACATTCAGGATGGACCGTAGATTGTGCGTGTTTTGCGTCATTGGCTGTTTCCTTTATGGGTAGTTTATCTAACCCCTACATTTTAGGCGGATTGCCATCTCAAAAGCTCTCAAATTCTCTCCAGACCAATCAAGGATTTGCGGTCTGCAAAGAAACTGCCTGGAGAAGCATGAAAAAAGCCGCTCTGAAATCAAGGAGGCTCAATTGGCATGATAGGAACAGCCAGACATGCCGTGAACCTCGCGCAAACCCACCATGAAACAAAACCAATGGCGCTCATCAAGCTCAAAGTTGATTGGATCTCCCTTGAGGAAATCATTATCACGCGCTCTGCGGTGATTCAAAGTCAGGGAGTCTGCCGAAAAAGAGCGCACCCAATCCTGAAAAATATGTTCGATGGTAGATTCTGAAATTTTCTAAGCAGTCTTTACAACTATGCTATACTTGAGACTAAATCTGTGGACATAAAAAGGAATTCAAATGGGTAAAATTTCCGTTGTTACTGATTCATGTGCTTATTTACCACAATCTTATGTGGATCAATATAACATCACCGTCATTCCATTATCCATGCATTGGGATGGTAAGATCTATAGGGATGGGGTGGACATTCAAGCAGAAGAGTTCTATAAGCGGCTTTCCACATCCAAGACCATTCCAACCACCAGTCAGTTATCCACTGCCCAGTTTGTCGAGATCTTTAAACCACTGCTCGACGCAGGTCACGATGTTTTGTACACCGGCATCTCCACTGGCATTTCCGCCACCTTCAATTCCGCTCTGCAAGCCAAGCAGGAACTGGGAAATCCCTCCAATCTCGAGGTGCTTGATTCGAAACTGGTTTCGATGGCACTTTCCTTCCTGCTGTTGGCGATCTGCCGGGCGGCTGAAGATGGTGCCGACCTGCAGGAATGCGTGCATGTGGCCGAAGAATCCTACCCAAAGATCGGCGTCTTTTTCACCGTGGATACCCTGGATTATCTGCACAAGGGCGGCAGGATCAATTCCGCCAAGCGCCTGCTCGGTTCCACCCTCAACGTCAAACCGCTGCTCGAAATTCGCGATAGCAAGATTGAATTGGTGGAGAGCGTTATTTCCCGCAAGAAAGCCATCGCCCGCATGCTCGATCTGACCGAAAAACGCATTAACGGGAAAACCCCGGTTCGGATTGGACCCTTCCACGCCTTATGCGAAGAAGAATGCCTGGCGCTCGAAGCTACCGCGGTGGAGCGCTTCCAACCTGTGGAAGTCATCCGCTCCGAAGTCAGCCCGGTAGTGGGCGCGCACGTCGGTCCGGGCACCTTGAGCATCGCCTGGATGGCAGGATAAATTAAGTTTTAGCTGCCAAAAAGCTGAGTGTAACGCAAAGGCATGCAGGTCGCCTTTCCATATGGAAACGAATGTAAAGCAGGCTGGATTGAGGTCAATCCTGCCTGCTGGTTTTAATCAAGCCCCATGATTATGGGTGAGCCACCCTGCCTATGAACAGGATGGTATTGGTGGCATTATCGCGGATCAGGAACAGGAACGGCTTGTCAAGCGTAATGGTGTATTGTTCTGCTGGAGCAGAAGTCACACCCACCACAACTGCCGTGGCAGCGGCCGCTTCAGTGCCTTCCTCATTAACATTCGCGAAAGCTTTGTGGATCAGGGAACTGACGTAAAGCTCTTTCTTTCCGTTCATCCCGGAAAAGTCTGCCAGATCAGGGTTAAAGGCATCGGTCATGCCAAGCTGTTCCATTTGGTCAGCCAGGCTGAAGGAGGATTCGACCTTGAACCTGGGCATCGTCAAAATCACAGAAGCATAGCCAAGCCCGGAGAGAATCCCGTTGAGTTTTTCCTGTGTCAGGGATTGCTCAAACTCTGCCAGTTTACCGTCCTCGGGCATCATCACCACCATTGAGTACGTACCGCCTTCGTAGGGCAGCTCCACCACTTTCAAGTTCCCCTCAGCCGAGGCATTAAGGGCATGCGTAAGGTGCATCATGGGCACCTGGGTGGTGGACCCATCCGACAGGGTAAAAGCTCCCTCTGCCGTGCTGGCAGGGTCAAACTGCGTCAGCCAGGCTGCTTTAAAGTAAACCGCGTTGGTCAATACCAGACGGGTCATCTCGTTCAAAACCCCCTGGGGGATCAAATCCTTGATTTTGTCATTGGTCTGCGCCGCCACCCACAGGTTGATCAGCTGGCGCGCTGTTTCCGGATTGTTGAAATCCACAGTTTTGAGACCCGCGGCATAATTAGCTGAGAGGGCATTCAAAAATGCAGGCAGGAACTCATAGCCTTGCTGCCCCCACAGGGCGTTGGAAACGTTAAAAGTAAAGCCCGGTTTGTTGCTTTTCAGGGTGTTGGCTTCCAGCCGCAGGTTAAGGGCGTTCATAACTTCGTGGATCTGGTTATCCGTGTATGGCAGATGCAGGGCGCTTTCCATCTGGCTGGCTGTGTTCCCCTCAGCGCCGGCATAGGTCATCAGCAGTGCCTGATAGATGCTGTAGGGTGAATAGAACAGGTTGCCTTCCTGGGTAGAAAGCTGCTGATAAAGATCCAGCGCGAAGGCATTATTACTTTCAGCCAACGCCACAAGCGCCTCGTCGGTCGCTTGTGGGTCAGTGTTGTAAGCTTGCTCACCAGAAACGTCTTTGATTTCTCCTGTGGTGAGTGGCTGGTCGGGTTCCCCGGTTGCGTCATCCGGATAGGTTGGTTCGGTGGGTGGCACAGCTGGAGCGCAGCTTGCCAAGATGACGGAAACCAGCAGGGCACCGGATATCAGTAGGTTCAGGTTTTTCATGTTTTTTTCCTTTTTTCCATGGCCATAAAAATATGAGTTCTGCTGGTAAGACGAACACACAGCCACAATTGTTCCTTGATTGGACCACAATTCTCAGATTGGGAAGCTTTCTGCTGCTTTGGTAGTGGAATCGGGCGAACTTCATCAAGGCATTCCCTTGTCAATCGTGTCCTAATACCTCAAGGACAAAGAGCAGATAGAAGGTCAAATTCATTTGATCAAGAACCTTCATTGAAAACCAGCAATTCTCAATATGAATTTGTCAAAGTCCTTCCAAAGTAATTTTCGTAAATCAAGTAATAACTGGCAAGGCTTATTTCATATAAACGGGCTAAACCGCTTGAAACACGCTTTGTCTGAACGAAAGAGATAGGAATATTGAGGTAATATTGCCAGAATCCCCAAGTGCTGCGGTGTGCTC
>JBAQMM010000014.1:0-1886 GCA_049302815.1 Anaerolineaceae bacterium
CCCGAGGGTACACGATTTTGAGTCGTGCGCGTCTGCCTATTCCGCCACTTCGGCTGGTGCCATGTAGTATAACCAATCCTTACGAGCCGGTCAAGCAATTTGATTTATTTAAGCAGAAATGAAGTAAACGATGGCATCCGCTTGCGGGTATAATCGGGGTGAAGAAATACGATCACTCAAAAACCGTGTCCTTCAGAGTCCGGGCTTTCCCGAAACCCTGAAGCTGACCAAAGCAGGAGAAAATCATGCAGCTTGGCATTATCGGTCTGCCACAATCCGGCAAAACCACCCTCTATAAAGCGCTCACCCGCGCGGATGTTCCCATGGAGATGTCTTCCGGGCAGATGGAAGTCCATACCGCCGTGGTGGACGTGCCGGATGTGCGGGTGGACCAGCTGATTGACATATATCAACCCAAGAAGATTGTACGCGCCAAGGTGACCTATGCCGACATTGCCGGTCTGGATGGCAGCGCGGGAGAGGCGGGTCTCTCGGGCGCCTTGTTCAATCAGCTCTCTCAGATGGACGGTTTTTTGCACGTGGTACGCCAGTTTGAAAATGCCAGTGTGCCACACCTGGCCGGCGGCGTGGACCCTGTCCGCGATATTCAAACCATGGACACGGAGTTCATCCTGAATGACCTGATCATGGTGGAGCGGCGGCTGGAGCGCCTGCGCGAGGAATACCGGCGCGGCGTCACCCGGGACAGGGCTTTGATTGAGGCTGAGATCCAGATTTTTGAGCGGCTGGACGCCATGCTGAACAAGAATCTACCTTTGCGCCATTATACTTTCATCCCGGAAGAGGACAAGATATTGTCCAGCTTTGGATTTTTGAGCCGGAAGCCGCAAATCGTGGTGATCAACCAGTCGGAGGAGCAGGCTGCCATTGATTACAAAAGCCCACACCCACATACCGAAGTGGTCAGCCTGCCAGCCAAGCTGGAGATGGACATCGCCGCACTTGAGCCCGAAGATGCGGCTATTTTCATGGAAGAATACGGCATCACCGAGCCGAGCCTCTCCCGCCTGATCAAGCTCTCGTATGACCTGCTGGGTCTGCAGTCGTTTTTCACCGCCAGCGAGAAGGAAGTGCATGCCTGGACGTTGCGGCGGGGTTCCAACGCGCGCGAGGCGGCTGGGGTGATCCACTCGGACATGGAGAAAGGCTTTATCCGGGCGGAGGTGATCTCGTTTGAGGATATCCTCACCTATGGCGGCACGGCTGAGGCGCGCGCCAAGGGACGGCTGCGGGTGGAGGGTAAGGATTACATCGTTGCCGACGGGGACATTCTGGTGATCCGGTTCAATATTTAGAATTTGGGTGAGGGTTTGCGGGAAAGCTACCGGTATAAAAGACGGTCGCAGGGTCAGGCCCGCGCCTGATCCTTAATTTCATGGTTAATCTTGTTCGCATGTGGTGTCCTCAGTGCGAAGCCTCCCTGTGGGACTGCATAGCACCCTGCGAGGGGTGCAAAGCTTCCCTTCTGCTTGCGCCCATCCCTTGTTCGTGCTGGTGTCCCCAGTGCGAAGCCTCCACTTGGGGCCAGCGTAAAGATTTGACTGAAGGTCTTCACTTCCTGTTGCGCTGTTCCATGCTCAGTTCCTGCATTCCCCTGCTTGCCTAACGTGGTCAAAATCAATTCAGGTGGCTCCTCTCGAATCCGCCTGTCACCACTAAACGTTGGCCGTCCCGGTATAATTACTCCCATCACCATGAAACTCTCCGTTAACCACTCCCAAGCCCTGCTGGACCTCATCCGATCTGGCGAAATCCGCGTCGACGCCATCGAATGGGTGGACAAGCTCAGCCAGGACTTCATCCGCCAGACCCGCAGGGCTTTCCCCGACCTGGCATTCCACCTGCATCCCGGTCGCATGCGCTTC
>JBAQMM010000015.1:0-7426 GCA_049302815.1 Anaerolineaceae bacterium
GGATAAAGCTGCGCGGGCTGGCATCCGCACCATTATGATCACCGGCGATTATCCCAATACGGCACGGGCTATCGCGGAGAGCATTCATCTTTTGCGTCCGGGGCATCAGGTTCTGGCAGGCGCACAATTGGATGAACTGGATGACCGGGCTCTGCAGGAAGCAGTCCAGCACACCGACGTCTTTGCCCGGGTCTCGCCCGAGCATAAAATGCGCATCGTTGATGCACTCAAAGCCAACGGTGAGGTGGTTGCCATGACCGGCGATGGCGTCAATGACGCCCCGGCCATTAAACTCGCCGACATCGGCGTCGCCATGGGCATCACCGGCACCGATGTTGCCAAGGAAACCGCCGACATGGTGCTGACGGATGACAACTATGCGTCGATCGTTTCGGCTGTGGAGCAAGGCCGCATCATCTACAGCAACATCCGCAAATTTGTGTATTACCTGGTCTCGTGCAACATGGCTGAGATCATGATCATCTTCCTGGCAACCCTGTTTGGCTGGCCGCCTCCCTTGACCGCCATCCAACTCTTGTGGCTGAACCTGGTCACTGATGGCGCCCCGGCATTGGCGCTGGGCTCTGAGAAGGGCGATCCTGATATCATGCAGTACCCGCCCCGGCCCACCAATGAGCCGATCATCAACAAGTTCATGCTGAATGGAATCGTGGTCCAAACCATCGCCATCACCGCTTCCACCCTGGTTGCCTTCATCATAGGCCGCAACACCGGGCACCTTGAATTGGCTGAAACTATGGCATTTGTGACCCTTTCCGTCAGTGAGCTGTTGCGTGCTTACACCGCCCGCTCGGAATACTATCCGCTCGCTAAAATTGGCATCTTTACCAACCGTGGCATGAATTGGGCAGTGCTGGCTTCTTTGGCACTGATCTTCGCGGTGGTGTACCTGCCTTTTCTTCAGCCTATTTTCAACACCATGGCAATCGACCCGATCCATTGGCTGATGATTCTGCCTTTGATCCTGCTGCCCTCAATTGCCGCGGAAGTGATGAAATCTATCACTTCCCGCAAGAACGCCAAGGCGCGCGCCCAATAACTACCGCATCTTCCTAACTTAAAACTCCCAGCCTTACTGGGAGTTTTTTATACATATCCACGCAATACCCACATTGTACTGATGGTTCGCGCTGGTGTATTATGCAGCACAGCCGTCATTGCGAACGCAGTGTGGGTGGATCGTCATCGCGAACGCAGTGAAGCAATCTCCCAGCAAGAGGACCAACACAAGTTGTTGACTGAGTCTCGTTGATACCCGATAAGAAGTGCAATGCACTCTGTGAGGACACCGGCGCGAACAAGGGATTTTTCATTTAGGCTCGATTAAGATTGACCCATAACCCTCCCAAGGTATAAAAGTGCCTGTACGGGTATTTACTTCCTTATCGATCAATATGCGCGTTCCCCAAAGCTCCTGAAACATCTGGGGAGCAAAATACGCCACTTTGAATACAGGCGTCTCCTCTTGTATTATTACTTGGTTTTCACCATACTCAATATCGAGTAAAACCTCCGCGAGATAGCCTTGGGTGGGATAGAGAAAAAACACGTCCAAGTATTTTCGATTTTCCCCGTATTCTATCTCTGTCCAATACTGTCCTGGTTCTCCTAATTTTGTAAGAAGCTCATTGAGATTTAACGAATCGACTGTCAATATTGCGATAGCGGATACTTGGTCATCTTTAAAGTAAATTGTTCCAATACTATCAACTGTTGGACGTTCGAAAACCCAGTAAATATATTCAAGGTTGTCATTATTATCGTAATTGCTTGTGAGCGATGTTATCTCTATTCCCTCGATATTATCAAGTTTTTCTAATATTTGCGAGGAATTGGTCTGACCCGGCTCGATACCATACCAGCAGGGGGGATCGCATTCGGTACTGGTTAATATCACAGAGGGCTGGCGGCTGACGTTTTTAAAAAGAAATATTAGCCCAAGCACTACGGCGACAAAAGCGACAACTTCAGCAACCGAGAGCAGAAATTTCTTCATTGTTTCAATTATATATTATTTTCTTACCCCGCCATTTGGGGAAAGGGTCCGACAAATGGTATAATCCGCCTGAAGATATTGTGCAAAAAAGAGGCGCGCGTTCCCCTAGCCAAACGTCTCCATGTGCCAACCCGCCTGTCATGTTCTTCCAGTTAGAGCGCCCCATCTGCAATTAACCATCGGACCAGCCTGTTTTTGGAATAGCATGTGAGAACATCCGATGGGTCATCTCATAATCATTGAAAATGGTTATATTTCCCATGGGCTGGAGGATATTTCTCCTGAATGTAACCATATCCATCCTACGGTCTCAAATTATTAATGACATCTTCACCGTATAAAAGTGACTGCCCAAGATTGCCAGATTCTATTAATTGATCGTAAATGTCAGGATCAAAAATATCAACCCCACCGATTGGAGTTTTCGGAGTGATCTCGTCTTGCATTTTCCTGGGGAGATATCGAGTATCAAAAACAGAATCCAAACCTAATTCAGGATAGATTGCCGTGATGGCAAGGCTTGCAGTAAGAATCCAATCATTATTTCCTGGACTGCCACTCCACTAAATTTGATACAATTAACCGGACTGTAGACCAAATTTCATTGGTTATCAGCCATCAAACTTGAACTATTACCAAGATGCCTTGAAATCTGGGCAACCACATGAAGAATTTCTCCACTACAGATTGGAACCTTTAACATGGAACAATCACCAAAAGATCTGCTTGACCAAACCAAGCCCGCCCGCAAAGCCCGGAGAGCCTGGTACCTGTATGACTTCGGCAACTCGGCTTATGCTGCCATTGTCCTGCTGGCAGTTTACTCTGCCTATTTCAAGGGTGTTGTGGTTGGCGGTGCAGAAGGCACCAGGCTGTGGGGTTGGTCCGTCGGGATTGCTGCCATTGTAGTGGCGATCCTCTCGCCCATCCTCGGTTCCATCGCTGATTCTTCCCGCTCCAAAAAACGCCTGCTCTTCATATTTACCGGCATTTCCATTGTCTTCACCGCCATGCTGTTTTTCGTCGGTCCGGGCGACATTTTCACCGGCATGCTGTTCTTCATCCTGGCAGAAATTGGCTATCGTGGCGCGCAGGTGTTCTATGACGCCCTGCTGGTGGACGTCTCCACGCCGGAGACGATTGGTTACATTTCCGGCAAGGGCTGGGCGGTCGGCATGCTGGGCGGGGTGGCTTGCCTGGTATTAGTGCTCGTGCCCATCCAACTGATTGGCAATTCCTTCATCCCTTATGCCTTCCTGATTACCGCCGTCTTCTACCTGCTATCTTCCATTCCGACCTACCTGCACGTCAGGGAGTTAAGCGAGCCGGAAGTTATTCCAGCAGGTGAGTCGGTTTTTTCCCTGGCAGTAAAAAAGCTGCGCACCACCTTCAAGGATGTCAAAAATTACCGTGAGTTTCTCAAATACATGGCAGCCTTCCTGGTCTATAACGACGGCATTATGATGCTGATGGATTTTGCTTCCATTATAGGCGGCACCCTGTTTGGCATGCAGCAGACCCAACTGATCATGTTTGTCATCGTGATCCATATCACCGGTGCGGCGGGTGCGCTCTTGTTTGGCAAAATTTCCGATGAACATAGTAGCAAGCAAGCCATCCTCATTTCACTGATCATCCTGATCGCTTCACTGGTGGGTCTCTTCTTCATCAAATCCATGGCCCTGTTCTTTGTAATTGGCGCTTTCGCGGGTTTTTCGCTTTCCGGAGCGCAGGCAGTCAGCCGCACGATGGTCAGCCAGCTGGCACCCGCGGGCAAGACCACCGAGTTTTACGGTTTTCTCTCCGTTGCCGGAAGAACCTCCACCTTTATCGGTCCGCTGGTCTTTGGAACGGTGTCTTACCGCGCCACCAATTACTACGTTGCTCAAGGCTTGAACGAGCTGGTAGCAGAACAACAAGGCCTGCTCTGGGCAGTTGGCTCAATCCTGGTTTTCCTGCTTGTCGGAATGATCATCCTGCTGACTGTCCGAAAGGTCACTGCCAAGGAGCCGATGGTATACTAAAGGGCAGTTTAAACACGAGGACGGACTGATGGAAATTTTAATCACTGGCGGAGCAGGTTACATTGGTAGCACCATCGCCTCGGCATTGGAAGATGCCGGTCATACCCCCATCATCCTGGATTCATTGGTGACGGGTCGTAGAGAATTTACCAGGAATCGCATCTTCTACGAAGCCGATATTGCTGACCGCGCCATGGTCCGGCAGGTGTTTGATGACCATCCCGACATTTATGCCACCATCCACTGCGCCGCTCTGATCGTGGTGCCTGAATCGGTCTCCCGCCCCTATGAGTATTACTATGAAAACGTGGTTAAATCCATGATTTTTTTCAAACTGCTCTCCGAGCTGGGGTACCCCAGGCTGGTGTTCAGTTCCTCGGCTGCCATTTACGATGTGGTGCCCGGATTCATGGTGACGGAAGAATCACCTCTGAAACCGCTCAGCCCTTATTCCCGCACCAAGTACATGATGGAAATGGTGCTGAAGGATTTCAGCCATGCCTATAATCTGAAAGGCATTGCCCTGCGTTACTTCAACCCCATCGGGGCAGATCCCATGATGCGTTCGGGCATGCATATTCAAAACCCCAGCCACGCGCTTGGGAAAATGGTGGAGGTTGCCCTGGGGCATGAGCCGGTCTTTTACCTGACCGGCGTGGACTGGCCCACCCGCGACGGATCCGGCATCCGGGATTACATCCATATCTGGGACCTGGCGCAGGCACATCTGCTCGCCGTGGAACGTTTTGACCAAGTTATCGCGGAAGCCTCCGAAGATGAATCTGCCTATACCGTTATCAACCTGGGCACCGGCAAGGGCGTGACGGTCAAGGAGTTGGTGGCAGCGTTCGAGCAGGTCTATGGTCAGCCCCTGCCCGTCTCAATTCTCCCTCCCAGACCCGGGGATGTGGCTGGCGCTTTTGCTAACGCCGATAAAGCCGAGCGTTTGCTGGGTTGGAAAGCCGAGCGACCCATTACGCAGGGGATTGCTGACGCCCTCAAATGGGGCGAGCTGCGCGAGGATATCCTGACTTTCTAAAACACTCCCAATTTTCAATTGATTCTATTGCGGAACAAGGAGATAACTATGCGAGATCGTTTACAAGAAGCGATAAAAATTCATGATGTAGAATACGTCGATATCCGCATTGAGGACAAGCTGAATACCTGGGTCAATTTTCGTGGTCCAGACCTGGATACCATCGGTTCAGCACGCATCATGGGGGGGATTGTGCGTGCCCTCTACAAGGGCGGTTGGGGCTATGCCACCTTCAATGATCTTGAAGACCTGCCCAAACGTGTGCGTGAAGCTTGCGCCACTGCCCGGCTGGTGGGTGTGGACACCACCTATTTTGCGCCTACAGAACCGGTGGTGGATACCATCAAAGCCGACTTGATCAAGGATTTCCGCCAGATAGGGCTGGCTGATAAAAAGTCGCTCGCAGAAGAATACAACCAGATCATCCTCGGGCACCATAAAAACATCCAGACTTCTTCTGTACGTTATGCCGACAGCTTCAAAACCATCTGGTATGCCAACTCAGAGGGCACTTATATCGAAGAAGAGGTTCCTGATGTCAATCTGTCGGTTAGTGCCATTGCCCGCGATGGGGATATCGTGCAGAATGCCTTTGAGACCGGCGGCGGGATTGACGGATACCAAAGCGTTGAAGGTTTCCATGAGCGTGCCAGGGCAGCAGCTCAAAAAGCCATTGATTTGCTGGCTGCCCCCCCGGTGAGCGGTGGCAAGTATCCTGTCATTACTGATCAGATCCTCACCGGCGTTTTCACCCACGAAGCATTTGGGCACCTGAGCGAATCCGATTTCGTTTATGAAAACCCCAAAATGCAGGATCTCATGCAACTGGGAAAGCGTTTTGGCGTGGATGGATTGAACATCATTGATGACGGTTCCCTGCCCGGCGGATTGGGCACCCACCGCTATGACTATGAAGGCGTGCCGATGCGCAAGAACTACCTCATCAAAAATGGCATTCTCGTCGGTCGGCTGCATTCGCGTGAGACAGCCGCCAAAATGGGTGAAGCACCTTCCGGCAATGCCCGCGCTGTGCACTTCCAACACCCACCCATCGTACGTATGACCAATACTTGTATTGAACAGGGACACACGCCCTTCGAGGAGATGATCAAAGATATCGACCTTGGCGTTTACGCTGTCAGGGCAATTGGCGGGCAAACTGCCATGGAGATGTTCACCTTCAGTGCAGCCTATGGCTACATGATCCGCAATGGTCAGGTGGCTGAATTGGTGCGGGATGTGGTCCTGACGGGGAATGTCTTTGAAACCTTGCATAATATCGACTGCATCGGAAATGATCTCGCCTGGGAGCCCAACGGACCAGGCGGTTGCGGCAAAAATGGTCAGCAGCCATTGCGGGTCGGTCTTGGAGGTCCCCATATTCGCATCCAGAATTGCGTGGTAGGAGGTCAACAATGATCGTCGAACAAATTGTCACCAGGGCATTACAGAAAGCACAGGCTGCCCAGGCAGTCATGTTGACCCAGGAAACCAGTTCCGTGGATTTTGATAACGACCGCTTGAAATCTGCCGAGTCTTCCCAACGCACCCAGATCGATGTCAAAGTGATTGTGGATGGCAAGGTCGGCACCTCCAGCACCACCGATCCACTGGATGTGGAAGGCGTGGTGGGGCGCGCACTCGAAGCGGCTGAATTTGGCAGTCCGGCTCACTTTGAATTCCCCGAACCGCAGTCCCTCGAACCTGTCCAGGTTTTCGATCCGGCTTTGCTGCCGCTCGAAAAACCTGAGATGATCCGCATGGGTCAGCAGATGATGGATATGATCAAAACCTACAACCCGGAGATCCTGGCTGGCGCTGCCGTGCAAAAAGTGGTCTATAAAGTGGATTACGCCAACTCCAAAGGTGCCAGTTACAGCTCTGATCATACCGAGTTCAATGTCGGAGCTGGAGGGCAATTGGTACGAGGCACAGATATTCTCTTTGCCAGCCAAGGTGTGGGGCAGAAACAACTCACAGTTGATACTGAAGAGATCGCCACGCAGGCGATCGAGTATTTCCGCATGGCTGAGAACATTGCTCCCATTGAATCCGGTGAAATGCCGGTGATCTTTACGCCCTCCGGGTTGGTTGCACTGCTGCTTTCTTTGGGTCTGGCGATTGACGGGAAGAATGTTCTGCTGGGTGCCTCACCGCTGCGTGACAAGCTCGGTCAGCCAATCGCCTCCCCCAGCCTCACGATGATTGATGATCCCACGATTGCCTACGGTGCCCGCACCAGTGCCTTCGATAATGAGGGTATGCCGCGTCGGATTACCCCGCTGATCGAGAACGGCGTGCTGCGCAACTTCATTTACGACCTTGACACAGCCGGGCGGGCAGGCG
>JBAQMM010000016.1:0-5438 GCA_049302815.1 Anaerolineaceae bacterium
GCCATGCCACTGCCGTACTGATGCATAATAACCGCGCCGCCCCCCGGCAGACCGAAATCTCCGCGGACATGGGCGGTCGTTACGTTGATGTGAAGTACCAGGATATTCTGGCGGAGGTCAGACAGGGGCTGCTTGGCTCGATCCAGTTGGCTCGGGTTGCTGGCATGGCGGATGATCAGATTATCGTGGATCCCGGCATCGGATTTGGTAAAACCACTGCGCAAAATTTGCAGGTGCTTAAAGGGCTCGATCAGTTGACGGATTTGGGCTTCCCCATCCTTCTGGGGGTTAGCAGAAAATCATTCATTGGCTACACTCTCAACCTGCCTCTCTCGGAGCGCCTGGAAGGCAGCCTGGCTGCCAATGCCTACGGCATCCTGCACGGGGCTGATATTGTGCGGGTGCATGACGTCCGGGAGACTGCCCGCCTGGCCAGAATGCTCGACGCCATTCGCAGCGCCTGATCAGAACCCTCTATTCGCGATGTGCCGCTTGTTCGCACCATTAGTAAACAAAAAATCAAACTCCCGCCTAAGGATCAACCGCGATCAGGATCTTACGCTTCCACGCCGCCCTGAACATCGCTCATGATCTGGGCAGCCAACACCTCAAGATTGCGCTGTTCCTGCTCTTCCACGTGGTTCTCCTTCCAATACATGCCCAGCAATTCCAGGGGGGTCATGCTGCTGGTCACCTGCCCTTCCGGCAGGCGTGACCGGACGTCCGCATGGGGAGATTTCACCAGGTAAAACATAAACGCCAGCCGGGCTTTTTCCCTCAAATCCGCCTCATCTATCAGCGTCTCAAGTTGCCTGGGGTAGTGAATGGTCAGGCGCACCACCGCGTCCTTCATTGCTTCCTCAGAAGGCAGGGCAGCCAGGAGTCTCCCGGTCACTCCCTCACCATCCTCAAGCGTAATGACTCTGTCGATGTAGGGGCGGATGGCTAATTTCCGCCAGGTATATCTGGTCTTGCCCTTCGCAACTTCCGCCAGCACAAAGCCCTTCTCCTCCTTGACCTCACCGAAATCCACCCGCTCAATTGAGCCGGGATAAACCACGGGCGGATGGCTGCCTTCGTTCAGGTTTTGGTACTTGTGGATATGCCCCAGGGCGACATAATCGAAGCGCGGATTGCGCACAAAACCAGGCTGCAGCAGCACGTCCCTGCCGATCTTGATGGTCTGCTCGTTGCCATAATCAGCCCCGCTGATGGAAGCGTGTGCGGTCAGGATCACCGGCAGGTCTGGGTCCAGACGTTGGATGGCATCGGCAACAAAATCGGTCAGCGCGTTTTCAATCAGGATATTGGTATCTTCCCTTGGGGTCCCGTCGGAAGCCATCGCCGCTAGGACGCCTGAACGGGTGATCCAGGGTAGGGCAATCACCTGCACAGGAACGTTGTCCAGGTCCTGCGGTCCCAACAACCGCGGCTTGTTGATGACATGCACAAAAGGCACCTCAAGTGTGTGGAATTCCTGGAGGGCATGGGCATTCAACTGGGAAGGCGACATGTCGTGATTCCCGGTCAGCAAAATAGTGGGGATGGAGGCATGCGAGAGGCGCATGATCCGCTTGCCCCATTCACGTTGGAAGGTCGGTTCGGGGTGGCGGTTCCTGTAGGCATCCCCGGCAAAAATGACCAGGTCCACCTTTTCCTGGATGGCGGTGTCGACAATCGTGTCCAGGGATTTGAGAAAGTCCATCACCCTCGCCGGCAGGCCGGTGCGCGGAGCGTGCTGACCATAATTGGCTATGTCAATATGGGCGTCTGCAAAATGGAGGATTTTTACCATGGCACAATTATATCAAGCTGCCGTTGTAAACAAGGGCAATTCTCACTATGAATTTGTCAAAGTTCATCCAAAGTAATTTTCGTAAATCAAGTGACCACTGACAAGGCTTATTTCACCTAAACGGGCTAAACCGCTTGAAACACGCTTCGTCTGAACGAAAGAGAAAGGCATGTTGAGGCAATGCTTACCAGAATTCCCAAAGTCCTTTTCCATATTGAGAATTGCTTGGTAAACAAGGGCGGTGCCTTTATTTAACTCACTTACTTTTATGTAAAAGAATCGTTCGCGACAGAACTAATCCGGGAGAACACGGGGACAAAAAAGGTAAACCACATATAAATCAAAAAGAGTCCTCTGCAAGTTCTCCATCTTTCAATAAGTAAACCTCATCCGCCACTTCATCAATCAACGGATCATGCGAGGTTACCAGTAGAGTTACTCCCTCGTGATCAACCAGGCGGCGCAATAACGCCAACACCTGGCGCGTGGTACCTGTATCCAGTTCGCCGGTTGGTTCGTCAGCCAGGATCAGGGTTGGGTGGTTTGCCATTGCGCGTGCAATGGCTACCCGTTGCTGCTGTCCACCAGAAAGCTCGTCCGGTCGATTGTGCATGCGGTTGGAAAGCCCAACAGCCTTCAAACATTGCACAGTACGCTGGCGCGCCTCGCCCACGCCTTTACCAGCCAGGCGCAGAACAAACTCGACATTTTCAAATGCTGAGTACGTAGGTAGAAGGGCGAAGGATTGGAAGACAAAACCCATCCGTTCGCGGCGCAGGTCTGTACGTGCGTTGTCGTCCAATGCGCTGAGTGGTTGTCCATCAAAGTACACTTCACCACTGGTTGGTTGGTCCAGTCCACCGACCAGGTTAAGCAAGGTGGTCTTACCTGATCCTGATCGTCCTTTGAGTGCAATAAAAGCCCCGAAGGGCACCGCCAGGTTAATCCCTTTCAGGGCATGGACTTCTCCCCCGGTTGTGAGATAGGTACGCGCCGCATTCTCAACTTGTACGAGTGGTAGGAAGGGAATTTCGTTCATGTTGCTCTCCGTTTCCAGCTCTCGTGTATTCGTTGGAGGAGCGAGTTAGGTTTCTTCTTTGGTAATGGTTCATCCTCAATGTAAACCTCTTCGCCTTCATCCTGTACTGAAGATGACACGGCTGAGCGGCGATGGCCATCCACAGGGTGCAGCAGGATGTCCCCATCCTTTACTTCAAGTCGTACCCGCCCCCCTATGCCCAGAGTTTCAAGTACGTCACTCGGAATCTGCAATCGCCCGGCACTATCAAGCATGAGCAATTCTTCGAATGTCGGTTGTGGTTTTCCAATAAGTGTAGCAACCGTCTGTTCCTCCACACGCACAGTTTCAGTGCTAGTTCGACCATCCCGGATCATTACCACGCGTTGCACTTGCCGGCTGATACCAGGATCATGTGAGACAATTAACACGGTAGTGCCGTATGTGCGGTTTATTTTTTGCAGCATCGCATAGATATTTTGAGCAGTACCTGTATCCAGTTCGCCGGTTGGCTCATCAGCCAGCAATAAAGTTGGCTGATTTGCTAACGCTACTGCAATTGCTGCGCGCTGTTGTTCTCCACCGGAAAGCTGCTCCGGCAGATGATTATTGCGCTCGCTTAACCCAACCGTTTCAAGAAGTTCTTCAGCCCGCGCCCTGCGCTGGACGGAGGATAAGGTCGTCAGACGCATGGGAAGTTCGATATTTTCCAAAGTGGTCAGGTAAGGCGTTAAGTTGCGGGTGGTCTGCTGCCATACAAAGCCCACCTGCGTACAGCGGTAGTTATCCAATTCTTTTTCTGTCATTTTCAACAAGTCCTGACCATTTACCAGCACTTTCCCGGCCGAAGGGCGGTCCAATCCACCAAGCACATTCAACAAAGTAGACTTCCCAGAGCCAGATTCACCCACGATCCCGATCATCTCGGCAGCTTCAATGCTCAGATCAAGCCCTTGCAAAGCAACTACGTCCACGCTGGTCTGGGTGTAGATCTTAACCAGATTCTCACAGGTAATCATTACTGTCCCACCACTATCTGGCCCTCTTCCAGACCGCTCAAAATCTCGACCCGCTCAGCAGATTTCAACCCTAACAAAACGTTCACCCGACGCTGCACACCGTCGCTCTCGACAAAGACAAAATCCTGACTCTGGAAAGTGCGGATGGCAGCCGGAGGCAGCCACAAAACATTTTCCCGCACATCGATGGTAACCAGGATTGTGGCTGCATCGCCCAGGGTCAGGGGTACTTTAGAATCCTCCAAGCTGAAGTGCACATTAGAATCTTGAGATCCGACATCAGATGCGGTGAAAACAGCCAGTGGGAGGTTGGTGATTTTCGCCGGCAGTTCCTTGCCTTGTTGAGAAGACAAACGCACCACGGCTACCTGTCCAATTCCCATCAGGCTCAGATCATCCACCGCAGGAACGGCTCTGATCTCCAACCGCGCCGGATCGGCCAACGTCAGCACAGCCTGGAAGGCTTTGACTGAGCTGCCTGGGGCAACGCTTAGCGAGAGTACCTGTCCAGCAAAAGGCGCACGCAGTTCTACCGCTTCCTGGGCATTTTGAGCCAATGCCAGGTTTGCTTCAGCAGCTGCCAGAGCCAGTTTTGCAAGCGCTACCTCCCCAGTAGGGCAATCGGCTTGTAAGCGCAGCAATTCCGCTGCAGTTTTGTCATAATTGCCTTGCGCCAGATCTACATTGATTTGTGCCTGCTCGATTTCCGGCCGCATGGCATTGCCTTCTGTCCAATTCAGATTGACCTTCAGAGCTTCCAACACATTTTCTACATATTTCAGGTTTTTGCGGGCTTTCTCCAGTGCTTTTTTTGTTTCTGCCGTTTGAATGGGCGCATCCAACTGAGCCTGCTCCAGTTTCAGTTGAGCCTCCGCGTAGGCTAACTCAGCCTCAGCCACGTCAGCCTGATAGCGCTCCGGCTCGTCCAGCCGTGCCAGCACGTTGCCTTCCTGAACCGTATCACCAACCTGCACCAGCACCTCCTTGACAAAACCATCCGAGCGGAAGAACAGGTCCTGCTGCTGCATAGGCGTCACCCGTCCATTGAGTTGGGCTGTGCGAGTCACTACTCCGCGCTGAACAGAATAAGTCGGTTTTTCAGCCGTAACAGGTGTAGGTACCAGCGTTGGAGTAGATTTCGTCCCCGTACCGCTGCAAGCTGCCAGTAAGATTGCTACCGCAACCGCCTTCCAGATTTTATTGAACTGTTTCATTAATTGATCTCCTTAACCCGATTAAACTGTTTCACCCAATTTGACCGCTTGAAAGATACTCATACGACGTAACGTAACCACCAGCGCAGTGATTCCTGCCAGAAGTGCCAGCACGAAGAGCAGGTATACCCACCCAAGTGCACCCCAGGCAACCTGGCTGATGTTTGACAGGGTTTCTACCCCGGCACCAATACTGACCGGCAAATAGGGAACAAAGAGATGCACCGCCAGCACCCCTGCTCCTGTTCCAATTAAAGCGCCACTCAGTACCAAAAAAGCCAGTTCGGCTGCCAGCCCTGTACGCATCTGGCGCACGCTTAAGCCAATGGCCCGCAGCACGCCCAACTGGATGAAGCGCTCACGGAAGGAAAAGAGGGTATACAGGAACACAC
>JBAQMM010000017.1:0-4810 GCA_049302815.1 Anaerolineaceae bacterium
CGGCCGGGTTGTGCGAAACACCCCCATTTTCGCGGATTTTTTGCAGGGTAGCTTCCGCCAGATCCTGGCTCTCGCTGGCAGCGCAGCGGGTCTGTTCTATCACGCCAAATAGCTCGGTGCACTCTAGCACAGGTGGCATGGGCAGCTCCACCGCACAAAAACCATCACGTTGCGGACGTGGGTATGGATAACGCCGTGGCTTGCGGGTAGAACTCGCGCAGGAGCGTAAAATGCACGCGCGCCTCCCGCGAAATTTCGCCATCGCCTTCCAGTTTGTCCCCATGAATATCCACAACGAGCACCTGGTTTGGGGTCAGGTTCCAACCAATGCCAGCGGGCACCGGCACGCTTGGGGGTCATGATGATTTTGTCGTCGATGCGGATGCTGAGGTTGGCGCCAGAGCTATCCGTCAGAAAACGGGCATAGAGTTCGTTCCCATATGCTGCAATCGAAGCAGGGCGATCATGTTGATCGCCCTGCCCTTTTACCAAAAATAAACTCACTGCTGGGAATGTTTCTTTACATATTCAGTGCAAGTTCATACCCGTTCCAAATAGTTTTCAAAACGTTCCCGGGTGTTTTGGCATCACCGATCAAGTGCAGGTTCTCGACGATACCTTTCAGCTCATTGTATACCGCGTTCTGACTGTTGTAGCCGATTGAAACAATAATTCTATCCGCTTTGATCTTTGATACTGTTTCAACGCCTTGCGCTGCTACCATAACCCCTCGCAATGCACGGTTGTTGATGTTGGGATCATTTGTCAGCAACGATTTTACTTCCGCTATGCCACCCTGATAAGACAATACGCTCGAAGACCGCATGACATTGACATGATAGTGATCAATCATCTCCATCAGATAGTTGTAGTTGGCTGCGGAAAGGCCTTCAACGTTCAAGATCGTATTGGTTAATTCAACCACCGTGACCCTTTTGCCCTGTTTGGCCAGGTCACAGGCCATTTCGACACCGGTCAGTCCACCACCAACCACGATCACATCATCACCATCCACTTTGTTTTTATTCATTAAATTGTCGAGAGCATACACGACTCGGTCACTGTCGAAACCAGGAACATTGATTTTTTTCTCTGAGGCTCCGGTAGCAACTACGATTTCGTCATAATGCTGACCTTTGACCCAGTCAGCAGTCACTTCCTTGCCGAAGTGCACATTCACCCCTGTGTCCTTGATTTGTTTCCTATACCAGTTCAACAGACGCCGGTCATCACTCTTATATTCCAGCTGCGAAGCAGGGATGAAAACACCTCCGAGTTGATCGGTTTTCTCGTACAAATCCACTTCATGTCCGCGCAAAGCAGCAACACGGGCCACTTCCATACCGCCAAGTCCGCCGCCTATCACCAGGACCTTTTTCTTTTGTTCAGCTGGCTGGATTGCATACTGTTTTTCCAAACCACTTCTCGGGTTGACCGCGCAAGAAAGATCTTTCCCCTGGAATATTCGGGCCAAGCAGCCCGAATGGCAACCGATGCAGGGACGAATATCTTCAAGCCGTCCCTCACGGAATTTGTTAGCCACATCAGGGTCAGCCAGCAGTGGACGCCCCATGCCCATGATATCGATCTCACCTTTGGCGATGCACTCGTTTGCCAGATCCGGGTCATCGAATTTACCCGCGCAAACGACCGGGACATTGACATGTTTCTTAATGATCTTGACATCTTCCAAGTTGAGCGCCTTGGGCATGTACACTGGAGGATGTGGCCAATACCAGGCGTCATAGGTACCATTGTCGCAGTCCAGCATATCGTATCCGCTTTCGACCAGCTTTTGGGCTACTACAATGCTCTCCTCGATATCGCGTCCAAACTCCTCGAACTTTTCCCCTGGCAGTGCGCCGCGGTTGAAGCCCTTGGTGTAGCTCTTGACGCTGTATCGGAGTGATACCGGGAAGTCGTCGCCGCACTTTGCCTTGATTGCCTGGACGACCTCGGCCGGGAAGCGCAGTCGGTTTTCGAGCGATCCGCCGTATTGGTCTGTCCGGTGATTGAAGTTGGATATAGTGAACTGATCGAGCAGATAGCCCTCGTGAACGGCATGAATCTCGACGCCGTCAATGCCAGCCAGCTTGTTGGCTAAGGCGGCGTTGGCAAATTGTTCGATAAACGCATGGATCTCTTCGACCGTCATCTCCGGGTTCCACTTGGTCGGGTCCCATACATTCGGCAGCGAAGACGGAGCGGGGTCGTTTGCATTGAAACTGGATCGACCCGACCCGGCAGAGATCTGTATGAAAATCCGACTGCCGTACTTGTGGATTCCATCTGCCAGGTACTTTTGAGTCTCAACATACTGATCGAAGTCGGATCCTGCATAACCTGGGCCTTTTCCTTTCGGGAAGAACATCAGTGGTAATAGACCGGTTACGATCAAGCCGGTTCCGCCTTTAGCCCGCTCGATATAATAATCTGCGCCATCCTGAGTGTAAGCGCCACAATGACTCATCAAACGGGGTGAAAAAACGCCCATTGGCATCATGGCAATCCGGTTGGGAATCTCAACCTTTCCTATTGTAATGGGGGAAAACAGGGCTTCATATTTCATATACAATTACACACTCCTTTCAAGGGTTAATTTTGTTGACCACTGTTATATCACAATCTTTAGCTTTTACCTGTGAGGAAAAGACCCTAAGGCAGAACGACGATACCACAGGTTATTCTTCTGCGTTGATGAAAAGAAATTCCCTGTCCCGGTCCGGGAGTGTGTTGGAGTAAGATTCTTTGTGATGCACCACCCTGATTTCAAGGCGGGAGCGGTCACCGCAGTGAACAGCACTTGAGTACTCGATTGGCGTGCCATCTTCCATATAACTGATGCTGACGACCAGCATCATTGGGGTGCCGGATTTGACCCCAAACAGGTGAGATTCTTTCTCGTTTGCCCCCACCGCTTCAATCAGGCGGTCACCATATTTGATCTCGATATTGCACACCTGTTGCAGCATCGTATAAAGCGACTGGCTGAGATCAGCCCGCATCAACGCGGAGCAGTGACTCTTGGGCAAATAACTGTTGATCAGCAGAATGGGTTCCTCATTGAGGTAGCGCAGCCGTTCGAAGTGGAGCAGCTTATCCCCTTCATTCACCTTCAAATAATCAGCAATTTTTTGAGAAGCTGGCACCACTTCCTTATTCAAGACGCGTGTCCTTGTTTCCTTTCCATCTTTGTGCATATCCTGAATGAAATCAGTCTGCAAGAGTGCCATGGTCAGATTTATTTTTGGCTCTGCGACGAAACTGCCTTTGCCTTTTCGCTTGTATACCAATCCCTCATGTTCCAATTCCGTCAGCGTCTGGCGTACAACCGTGCGGCTGACTTGCATTTGTTGGCAAAGCTCGGATTCGCTGGGCAGCTTTTCCCCTGGCTGATACTCAAGATTCTCAATTTTCTTTTGGATGATTTCTTTCAATTGTATGTAATATGCGATCTTGCTTTGTAAATCCAACTGCCCCAGGTAGCCCACATTAATCTCGCTTTCCAAAACATATCCAATTGTTAATTATTTCACAATTACTCTAACAAGTATAATGGGAATCTATTGATATTATAACGGATCCTTTCAATCTACCAGATGAATTAGCCGCCATCTTAGTATGGCATTCGCAGGGAAGGGGTGGGAAAACCTGGCCGTTCCCGTGCATCTTCATTCTAATCCAAGCCGGCTTTTTTCTGCAACGGAATGTGCCGCAGGCGGCTTATTCCTCCCTGATTCGCTCCGAATACTCCCAGACGTGGGCATCGTTAGCGAAACTTGCTCTCCTGGGGCAGGTCATTCTACACTGAAATAGACATCGTCCGATTGTGTGGTCAGGAAATTAAGGTTGTCGTCGGCATCCCTGTACTGGGTCACCCGGATTTCAATACGGGATCGGTCGCCAGGCATGATGATATTGGCGTACTCGATTGGCGTCAAATCGGCTGTGTAATTTACGGAAATCGTGGCGATCATTGGAGTGCCAGGTCTCACGCCAAAAATTTCAGATTCTTGCCCATTGGCTCCCACTGATTCAATCATGCGCTCACCAAATTCATACTCGAGTTTGCATTCATTTCGAATCACATCATAAACTTTCTTGGTGAAATCGGCATGGACCAATGCAGGACAGTGCTTGTAGGCAAAGTAGGAATGGATCAACCGGAATGGCTCCTTATTGAGAAATCGCAACCGGTCGACCTGCAAGACAGGCTCACCTTCCTGAATGTGCAGATATTGCGCCACCTTGCGGGTGGCTGGGACCAAATCCTGGAAAAGGACCTGGGTGGTGACTTCTTTTCCTTTTTCGGTCATGGTTTCGATAAAACTTTTCTTTAGCTGGGCTAAAGCCATCTGAACTTTCGGCTCTGCCACAAAAGTGCCTTTGCCCCGACGCTTGGATATCAGCCCTTCATGCTCCAACTCCATGAGAGCCTGGCGGACTACCGTACGGCTGACCTTAAACTGCCGGCACATTTCCTCCTCGCTGGGCATCTTCTCTCCAAGCTTGAAATCAGAATTTTCAATTTTCTTTTGGAGAGCGTCTTTCACTTGCAGGTAATATGCAATCTTGCTGTTCGGATTAATAGGTTCAAGGTTTCCCACTGTTTAACTCACTTCCCCGATCAATAGCAAATAACAGGGCAATCGCATCTAAATTCCTTTTTGCGAAAAAACGACACCTTTGATCATTTTGAGTTGGCAATGTGTGCATTTGTTGGTTCTTTATGTGTCTAATTGCCTATGAAAACAGTTTTTATGATCGCGATGGCTGTCACATGTGGCTCACTTGCTGATAAAGTTTGAGT
>JBAQMM010000018.1:0-16492 GCA_049302815.1 Anaerolineaceae bacterium
ATCAACGATGGTCTCAACACCCCCAACCTGGCACACGCCGGTCTAACCCGCATGGAAGTCTTTCCCGATATTCAAGCCCGTAAAGCCCGCATGTCTGCCTTGGCGGATGCCTTCATCGCCCTGCCAGGTGGTTTTGGCACCTTTGACGAGGTGTTTGAAACACTCACCTGGGCACAGCTGGGTTTGCATCATAAGGCGGTGGGCTTTCTCAATATTAACCATTATTTCGACCCCCTTCTGGAATTGATCGGCCATGCCATCACGGAGCGCTTCATTTATGCCGAACATCGCGGTCTTTACCGCAGTTCCGATGATCCCGAGACCCTGCTTCAGTCCATGGAAGCTTACCAGCCCCCGCAGAACTTGAGCCGCTGGGTGGAACGTTCATGAGCCCCAATTCCAATCTCACCACCTTCTTCATCGACCTGGATGATACCGTTTACCCGGCTTCTGCTGGGGTTTGGCCTCTCATCCAGCAGCGCATTTACGCCTACATGCAGGAGGTTTTGGGAATCCCCCAGGAAGAAGTCTCACCACTGCGCGAGCGCCTGTTCCGCGCTTACGGTACCACCTTGCGCGGGCTGCAAATTGAGCGCGGCGCGGACATGAACGATTACCTAAGCTATGTTCACAATCTGAACCTGGAGGGCTACCTGAAGCCGAGCCCGGAATTATGCGCGGCTTTGGACACCTATCCCCAGTCAAAGTGGATTTTCACCAACGCCAGTCGGGCCCATGCCCAAAACGTGCTGAACGTGATGGGGCTGGCAGGCTCTTTTAACGGCGTTATCGATGTGACCGACATGGAGCCATTTTGCAAACCGGATCGGGAAGCCTATCTTGTCGCCCTGCACCTAGCAGGAAACCCCTCGCCGCAGCAGTGCCTGTTGGTGGATGACCGCCGCCAGAACCTTGCTGCAGCCAGGAACCTGGGCTTCCAGGTTATTTTGATCTCTGATAAGCCTGAACCAGGATACACTACCATCCAGAAATTGGCAGATCTACCTAAAGTTCTGCCATGGTAGCTCTGGCTAAAAACCCATTCCCACAGTGAACCACTGCCAGAGTCAATCAAGCTAATTCTTTGAAACGTATAAGTATCCCTGCATGCCCTATAAATCAAATGAAAGATTAACCCGTTTATGGTATTCTTGTAATTCAAATTTTACTTATATTTACTTGGAGAATATATGAAAGGCAAAGCCCTTAAAACATTTCTACTTGTTCTGCTCGCGATCGTAATTGTTGCTGGCGCTTTTTTCGGCGGCGTGGTGGTAGGGAGTCTCACTCCCAACAATTCCATCCGCACGGCCCTGGAGGGAAAAACCGCCTCCACGATCGCCACCAACCTTGAGGAGGATAACTGCACCCAATACGCCAGCAGCAGCACCCCGGAAGACCTGAAGGAGCTTTTTGCCCCGTTCTGGGAAAGTTGGTCGCTTCTGCATGAAAACTATGTCGATCAGCCTTTGGATGACGTCACGTTGATGCGCGGCGCTATTCAGGGCATGCTGGCAGCCACAGGCGATAAACACACATCCTACATGAATCCCACCGAATTTGCTCAGGCAAATTCTAGTATGGAAGGGGAATATGAGGGCATCGGTGCCTGGGTGGACACCACTGGGGAGTATGTTGAAATCATTTCTCCCATGAAGGGTTCCCCCGCTGAAGTAGCCGGCTTGCGCGCCAATGATATTGTTATCGCTGTGAATGGCGAGGACCAGACCGGCACCCCGGGCGACCTGGTCCTCAAGAAGATTCTCGGACCTGCTGGGGAACAAGTTACCCTGACTGTCCGCCGCGGCGAAGAAACACTCGACTTTACCATCACCCGCGCGAAAATTACCGTGCCGGTGGTGGAATATGAAATGCGGGAAGACGGCATCGCTTACGTTGCCCTATACACCTTTAATGACCAGGCTACCTCCCAACTTCGCGAAGCATTGGATGAGCTTCTGGACCAGAATCCCAAGGGTCTGATCCTGGACTTGCGGGACAACGGCGGGGGCTACCTGGTTACCGCCATTGAAGTGGTTTCCGAGTTTATCCCCGACGGTGTGGTGATGTACGAAGAGTACGGTGACGGCACGCGTGAGACCTACGAAGCCGAGCAGGGCGGCCGGGCAACCGAAATCCCCCTGGTGGTGTTGGTGAACGAAGGCACTGCCTCCGCCTCTGAAATCACCGCCGGCGCCATTCAGGACCGCGGTCGCGGCAAACTGGTGGGGGTGGTCACCTATGGCAAGGGTTCCGTGCAGAACTGGATTCCCCTCACAACCGAAGAAGGCGGCGTTCGCATCACCATCGCCCGCTGGCTGACCCCCAACGGCACCCAGATCAGCGATGTCGGTCTGACCCCCGACGTGATCGTCGAATTGACCGAGGAAGACCGTACTGCCGGCAACGACCCCCAGTTGGATGCGGCTGTACAGCTGCTCTTGGGAAATTAAGACCCCGAAATGGTAGAATGTTAATCATGATGCAAGGTTTTGATTTGGTTCCGTGATTTTTTGACTTGTGAACCATCAAACCATCAGATGGAGAATTAAATGATAAATTATAATTACATTTTGTACATGCTTCCGGCGATGATCCTTTCGCTGATTGCTCAGAATTATGTCAACTCCGCCTATAACAAGTGGAGCCAGGTGCGCAATTACCACAATCTGACCGGCCTGGAAGCTGCCGAGCAACTTACTGCGCGGATCGGGTTGTCAGACATAAAGCTCGCCCGCACGCAGGGAAAATTGTCCGACCACTACGACCCGCGCGACAATACCCTGGCGCTCTCGCAGGGTGTGGCAGATCAGCCTTCCGTGGCTGCCCTGGCCATCACCGCCCATGAATTGGGGCATGCCCTGCAGGATCGGGAAAACTACAAACCAATGAAATTACGCACCGCCATTGTTCCGGTAGTCAATATTGGCTCCAACCTCGGCTGGATCCTGCTGCTCGCCGGCCTGGTTTTGCAGATCAGCGGTCTGGCCTGGGTGGGCGTGATCTTGTTCTCGGCTGGCGCAGTGTTCTCCCTGATCACCCTGCCGGTTGAACTGAACGCCTCCAAGCGTGCCAAACAGATGCTCACAGACACCGGCTTGGTAGTGAACGAGGAAGAACAAAAAGGTGTTTCGAACGTGCTCAATGCTGCCGCCTGGACCTACGTGGCCGGGCTGGCGACCTCGCTCCTGCAGTTGTTCTATTTCGGCTCCATGGCTGGCGGAATGGGTCGGCGCCGTTAAAGTCAACAGCCGTACGAATATCAAAATCCCCTGAGAAGATATCTCAAGGGATTTTCTGTTAATCAGGGAGTGTGATGTGTGAAATTGTAGGTCAGGGGCGGCTTATGTGTCGCCCCCCGCTGGCGTCAAGTTAAGTTCGTAGGGTGCAATTTTCTTTTGATTGCGCCAACATATAGTCACCCGTTATGTTTACAGCTTGCAGATCTGTACGTAAATCAATGTACACCCAATCATTAGCCGCATCCACTGAGGCTACTCCAGGTTGAACGAAAAATGAAAGTGTTTGGAACACTAACAATACGAACACTAGTCGTACTTTTGATAGAATTCCTTTCGAGGTTTTCATCTCGGCTTCTCTTTTATTTTCCATTTTCTGAGTGGTTCTTATAAACATCGGAATATTAGCTCTCACCAAGTTAATTTAATCCGGAATCGGGAAATTGCCCCATCAGGCTACTTGGAGGTAAGATTTGAAGTACAGAATCACCTTGCGCCAAATTTTGGACGAAATTATCTATTTTATCTTCAGAAACGAGATATAGGGTTTTGGTTCCATCAGCATGAATGACAATAACAGTTGACTTATCTTCATCAGAGATGTCAGGTGCCAAATCGACAATATATCCATCCGGAACTGGTGTAAGAAGTGGTACGTATTCAATTTTATTAGAATAATCTATATGATCGGGTGTCTTTGGTTGGAGTAATCCCAACTGATATTGCTGAATCTGCAGAGAAAATGAGCAATAGGACGATACACAAAACAATGCATAAAATTGGTTGACAATTTCTTTTTCATTGTAGTGTGCCTCCTAAAACCTAATACTAATTTTGTAAAGTACCTCTATTACCATAGTATAGTGATTTTTCCCTAATTCAAGTAAATAGCAGCAATTCTCAGTATGGCAATTTTAATGAAGAACTTTCCCACTTGTTGGCAAAAATCGCCCTGAGAACAGATTTCTTCCCCCACTTTTTTGGTGGTTTTGACCGTTTTTGGGAATATGACCTCCATATAAGTCTTATTCATATTGAGAATTGCTGATAAAGAGCGAAAATTTGTCTCTGCCAACTCACGATTAAGAGATTAAAGGCAGCGTTTGCCAGGCATCTTGACATGGATAACATTCTCAGCCGTGTGGGCTTCCAGCATGACTGTCATTGCCAGGCGCATTGGCAGGTATTGCAGTATTTAGTTATAGGGAGAAATCTTCTACCTGCAAAGTGTCTTGTCGGGTGGATGCATACGTAGGGTTGACCAAAGGTCTCCAATCTACAAGGCAACACGTAGAGGCGACTCATGAGTCGCCGCTACACTTCCTTCTACTCTCGTCCTACATCACCACCGACACTGCCATCCATCGGATTCAATCTTCGATCGGAATAGTCATGTGGGTCATTTCACTACTCGAGAAGGACAATTTGAGTTGCAATGAGCGATTTGGGGCTCCCCGGCTCGCCGGTTGCTTGGATCTGCATCCCATTCGTTATTTCCTGCAACGTGGCTTCATTCCCACTTTTATACAAGATTGTCGTCTCATCTGTGAGAGCTATTGAAGTGATATCCGAAACAGGCTGGGTTAATATGATGACCCGTGCACTCAAAGAAACGTCCATCACAATTCCTGTGATGGTCACCTGACTTGTCTCTTCAGGTGAGGGTGATATCTGGAATGACGACAGCATCGAAAGCAAAAGTGTCCGGTAGTAATCCAGCGAAACCTGGTCTTCCATCATTAGGTTGACGTACCCTGACAGGATGTAGTTGACCCCATCCTTCTCCAATTCTACCGTTATCATGTGGGTTTGATCCAGCCCGATACCCATCCAAAGCATGGTGGGTTCTCCATCGATGAGGACCTTGTATTCTTCTCCATTTTCCTTTTCTTCACCACTGGCATTTTCGGCAAACGAGCCTTTATAAAATAAAATCTCCAGCTTGATGAAGTCGCCTGATACCGGTTCGCCTCCGGCTGTCTCGGAGATGTTTTGCACCGAAAAATGCGATGGATCGGCGTTTGACGTGACATACCACTGATCTGGATAAGGTATGGTAAAAGTACGTAGATACCCTTTTTCCCCTTGAAGCTCGCCGGTATACAGTTCCCATTGTTCGTCGGCTACGAGATTGCGATCAAAAAGCTGCTCCCAGGGAGTGACAGCCATTTCTGAAAAAGGGATGCGGGTAGGCTCAGCCAATGCTTCAGGGGTCAGGGAAGCCGTCTGCATCGGAATCGTTTGGCTTATCGCCGGAGTAAGGGTTGGCAATCCCTGAACATGGCGTTCACTCTCTTTAGCCAGGGCAGTGGCATCAGCTGGGGAAAGAATCTGTAGTTGACCGCTTACACTCCCGCAGCCAGTCAGGAATATAATCAGGATAGACAAGATAATAAACTGTCTCATTTTCATCGATGCTACTCCTTTCCTTCATGTATATTCCCATAATAGCATGGCAGACGTTTCCGCGCTGATTAAACTGGTTACCGTTTTGTTACCTCAAATTACAACTTTGTGACTTCATCCATCGGCAAGCGGTAGGAACACTCGAACCATCGTTCCTTCTTCCGTCCGGCTGTGGATTTCCACTTTACCGCCATGTAACTCGATGATGCGCCGAACAAGCGCCAGACCGAGCCCGCTCCCGGACATGTCGCGCGCATTCTCGCCCCGGTACAACTCATCAAAGATATGTGGAAGGTCGTCGGGCAGGATGCCACGTCCACTATCAGCTACCTCGACCACCGTATTGCGCCCATCCTCTGAGGCACGCACCTCCACCCGCCCATCGGCGCTGGTGAACTTGAGGGCGTTCTCGATCAGGTTGCGAAAAGCCAAAACCAACAGGTCCCGGTCACCACAGACTGCCGAAAGAGGCCAAGGCACTTTTTGTGTGATCAACTGGACTGTCCGATCTTGCCACCCAGACTCACTGCAGGTCAGCTCCACCGCTTCCTCTAATATTTCCTGCAAACTCACGTTGGCACGGTCCAGACTGCTCTCCTCCATCTCGGCCAAGCGGCGCAGCCCTTCTACCAGGGTCTGTAAGCGCTGCGCCTGGTGAGCAATGCGCTCAAGGGATCCGGTATCTGATTCAGATGGAGGAGCATTCTCCTGAAGGTTGGCGATCCCCAGCCGGATGGTAGTAAGCGGGTTCTTGAGTTCATGATCCAGGCGACCGAGGAAGCGTTGCTGCTCCAGTCTTTGGTCTGCCCGCCCTTCTGCCAGCGCCTGTTCAACCTGCTGTTTCTTCTTTTGACGTGTGAGAGTTGCGACGGTTAACCCCAAACTTCCCAACAGTCCAACATAAAAGATAAGCGCAGCCAAGTCAAACTGGTAATTCCCCAGGAAAACAAGGTTAGGAACCCATTTTGCCTTGACCAGTCCAGCCCCCAGCGAACCCAACAGGAATAACAAGACTGAGCCGACCCAAATTCGCAGGGACTTCCAATTCACGGCTGTCCCTCCACCTCGCCCACAAACCGGTAACCAGAACCGACCACCGTCTCAAGGAAGCGCGGTTGGTCAGGGTCATCCTCCAGCGCTCGGCGCAGTTCATTGATGCGGGTGTCCACTGCACGGGTTCCCACCGGGTAACTCCAGCCCCACACCTGATCCAGCAACCGCTCACGGGTAACCACTTCCTGGCTGTGCATGGCGAGGTATTCCAAAACCCCAAAGCCACGCGCCGAAAGTGCCAAACTTCGTTCGCCCAACCAAGCCTGGCGGGTCTGACGGTCAATCACCAGGTTACCACTAACCAACTTGCGGAAAGAACTGAGAGGTTGGATTCCATGATGGATCCGGCGAAGAACAGCCTGAATGCGGGCGATGAGTTCGAGCGGCTCGAAAGGCTTGTTGAGGTAATCATCGGCGCCTTCCTGCAGGCTGAGCGCCCGTTCTGTGGGGGAACCAACGCGGGTGAGCAAAATGACTGGTGTCCAATTGTTCTCCTGACGTAACTGGCGCAAAACTTCGCGCCCATCCATTCGAGGCATAACCACATCCAGGATGATCAGATCCGGGTGCAGATGTTGAACGATAGAGAGAGCTTGCGGTCCATCACTGGCAGTAGTCACAGCATAACCGGTCCGCTCCAGGAGTGGGGCTAACTCAGCCAGCAGGTCTGGTTCGTCGTCCACCAACAGAATTTGTGCTTTTGACATAAGAACCCTTCAACCCAATCTGATTTTATTTTAACACCTTCCTTCTGGGATACGTCTTTTTATAAGGGCATCAATAAGAAGAGAACGGAGTAACTTGCCGAAGCTGATTTTGTAAACTGGCTTGAATCTTGCTTCTTTACGCATCAACATCATCTCAAGAAGCGATCCATGAACCAGAAGTACCTTATCAAACTAACCGCCGATGCTCGGATTAAGTTAAAAAGTCTCTACCCCAAGATTGAGCATTGACGGAATACTAACAATAGTAATTTTTTCAGTGTAAAACACGGAAGATTATCGTTTTCAGGGACTTTTTGAAATCCTTGCTTTTTTGGTTTAGCGGAGGGAAGATCGCAAGATCGCCAAGTTTCTGACACAGAAGCGTTGGCGAACTTGCGTTGCAGCTGACGAATTTGAAACAGATGGTCGCGGCTGGCACGTTTCTGATTTTGTCTTTGCGGGGGGGGTGACCGAAGGTCTTCTTGTCATTGTTGGAAGTAAGTCACGCACGCGACGCAATGCGTGACTTCTTAACTCCTAATAGCAGGTCTCCATGCCCGCCAGCCTCGTTATGTTCATCAAAAATGCTCCCGTTCTTTATTAGTTGGAAGAGTTGGCTGGTTCAGTTTCAACGCACCAAAGTAAATTAGTTTTCAATTATCTAACGCATTTACCCGAGATTGACCACGAGTATCTTCTTTTTCAATTAACACTTTTCCTTATAGGATGAAAGAAATACGCTCACATAGATGACACTATTTATAAGTAGTTGAAACAGGAACAAGACCTGATAAAAAACCAGGGGCAATATTTATTTTAGAAATATCTAATTTAATCACTTCACCTGTTAACTGGGCCACGAACAACCCGCTCAACAAAGATCCGTCGGAATTAGAAGTTACCAATGTGGAGACAATAATCGAATTATCATCCGGAGCCCATGCGGCAGAGAGTATATCTGGATTAGTAAAGATTCTATCTATTTCCATTGATTCAGTATAAAGAATGTCCACCTCATTAGCAGAAAAGCTAAGAAGCTTTTTTTTATCTCTGGAGAGGATAAATCTGTTTCCGATAAGTTCCATCGCAGAACTTGAGGAATTGTCCCAGTTGAGCAATAGCACTGAACTACCATTAGATACAATTAAATAGGGGAGCGTTGTATGATAATAAATATATGAATATGACAAGAAATCAATATTTGTAAAAATAGGTTGCTCAGTTTGTTTTTGGATATCAACAAGTAACAATTCTCTTTGAATGACTCCCCGCTTCAATTCATCATCAGGAGACAATAGGTCATGTAATAAAAGGAAATGAGAGTTATCAATTTGACCAACTATTCTAATTAGTCCTTCAAAATTATCGATAATTCGAATAATGGAACTGGACTCATTTCTGTACTCACTAAGTGAATAATGATACGGGTCAGTCGTTTGTTCGACAAAATAAAGACTGTCTCCATTGGTGCCTAGGATTATTTCATCGTTGACACTAGCAAAAGAGGATGAGACTAATTCTGCACTGTAGTTGTTTCTGTTAATGAGAAAAAGCCTCTTTGTATCCAAATCATAACTAAAACCATAATTAGAATCTGGGGACCAAATTACAGATGATGAACCAGAACACAAATCAACCATACCAGGATCACTTTGCACATAAACTATCTTACATTGTGAATTTTCATCTCTTCCAGTGAAGCAATCGCTGGAAATGATAAGCAAAGAATTAGCTAATGGTGGTTTGGAGGTAGTATGACACACCGAATACTCTGAAACTTTGCTCATATCACTCGTTTCAGGATATTCATCAAAATTAAATTCAGTCGGAGTTGATGATATGCTTTTTGTGCAATCAGGTGTGAGGGCAGAGAGAAGTTCACTATCTTTTCTGGTTACACAGCTTGTTGTGACAACTAAAAAAAGCAACATAATGTAGAGCATGTAAACAGAAAAATTGCTTTTGGTTTTCATTCGTTTGCTGATCCGAAGATCAACTGCTCTTCCGTTAGTTGTATGGATTATAAAGCATAATTTCATCCCAAGAAATTTCTGTTCCCGAAGCATCTACTGCATTATCTGTCAGTATATAGTTTAGGTCATAGTATGTTTGTGATGTAAGTTTTACCCAAGTATCGTAATAAATAAGCTGGTTGATATAGAAGTTATTTGGCAGACTTTCATCGTTTACTCGATATCTTGCCTCCTGCGTCGTACCATGTGTTGAAGGGACAAAAACTGAAATTTCTGAGATTTGGTGATAGATATATGGCATCCATCTGGTGTGTGCAGTATAAGTCTGATTATCAATGTCAACAGTAGTGGCATAGTAGAAATTCTTAGGAGTGCACCAGCTGCCTTGCGTAGAGCAGTAACCTGCATTATCCACAGTATTATATGCCCCACTCGTTGTTGCATACATACCCCCATTAGCATAAATACCAATGAGGCTATTAATACTATTTTCTAATGATATTTTTGGTTTTAATCCAAGGCTGTTTGTGTAGTTTAAAAATTCACCACCTGCAGAAAAACCAACTTGAATGAATGGTAATAAACTGTCGTCTTCCCATCTGAAGAAATAAGTCATTTGATCCTTATTTCCAACAGATGGGTTTAAACTATCGAAATCAATTTCAGGGTTTATCCAGAGAATAAAATCTATAGCCATTTTTTGAAGTTCATCCTCTGAATAAAGAGGATTAAAATTATAGATCATTTTTTGGTCATCGATAGGCATAATTTCAACCAGTTGACCTGAAATAGATTCAAATTGATACCTCATCAAATCGTCGGTGTAATCCACCATTTTTAGGTTAAGATTATAGGGGGTCCGATCCATATCATCAAAAGCTAAATGTATTCCAAAGGCACTCTCGACAGTTGTGATTGAATCCATCAGTGCGTCGGTCTGTTGAGGTGGATCCATGCCTTGTGGAACGTCGCTTGCAGATACTTTATTTTGTACTAAACTCAAACAAAGAGTGAACGCTATGAAAAGGAATATCAATCGAAAAATGGGTTTCATTGCCTCTCCTTACTTATAAGTCTTTTATGCTACTGAAATACAAAAATTGAAGTTGACCAAAACGAAAACTTGATTTAATCTGTGTCTCTTGACACACTCCACAAGAGTGTAACCAAAGTTAGAATGGTTAAATAACGTTGCTGTCGACCTTGTTTAAGCGAAAGAACTAATCAGGAACAACTCCATGTTCATAAACTTCATCTGTATACCGAAAAAAAGTATTTCTGTCAATTATCCCTCCTACCTTAAATCTATCTGAATGTGGAAAGGTTATTCAATACTTATTGCTACTTTCCCAGGACAGGAATGGTCTACATAAACATTTATCTTTCCGAGACTTACATTTTTCATCGATTATGGCTCTATATTCCAAAAATACTTTTTCTACAATAGTATAGAGAAGTAGTGTATCACAATTGTTTATGTATGAATAATTTACCTGGGATATGGCGAAGTGGCTCTGCTCTTCGAAGTGGTCTACTTTGTCACTTCCCCGAAATATAACGACTTTGTCAAAGCCAAAAATACCATCAACTTAGCGATTTTCTCCCGCTTTGAACAGGAGCAGATTCAGCTCAGCAGCATCAACCAAAGAGTCTTGATCGGGTTGTCTCAAGATGATTCAACTGAACTTCGTAATATAATATCCCAATGACTCAAGGCCCAACTACCCCTGCACTAAATGTGCATAAATTATCCAAAAAGTATGGCGATTTCCACGCTCTTTTACCCGTTAATTTTTCACTCTTCCCCGGTCAAATTGCCATCCTGAGCGGACCGAATGGCTCTGGCAAGACCACACTTTTGAACTGTATTAGCGGTCTCATTCTGCCGACCAAGGGTTCCGTTCATGTGTGTGGTTTTGACATGGAAACGCGCGAAATAGAGACCCACCGCCGCCTGGCTTACGTCCCGGATGTTCCCCGCTTTTACCTGGAATTAACCGCTTGGGAGCACCTGCGCTTCATCGCCGCAGCCAACGATTGCCTGGCTGATTTTGAGGTGAAAGCGGAAACCTTGCTGCGCCAATTCGGTCTTTGGGAAGTGCGGGACGCATTCCCCCATCATTTCTCGCGGGGAATGCGGCTTAAGCTTGGCTTGCTGATGGGCTTGATCCGACCTTCCGCTGTGTTATTGCTGGATGAACCTACCTCTGCGATGGATGAGGAAGGTGTCGCATTACTTGAAGCAGAATTGAAAACCCGCAAAGCCCAAGGGACTGCCATCTTACTTAGCTCACATGACTCAGCTTTTACAGCTCGTCTAGCGGATCGCGTTTTCCGTATCGAACAAGGATCATTTTCCGAGATTTCCAGATGATTGCGAGTTTCCAGCCTCAAATTCAACCGAAGAGCCAGTCATGAGTCAAACCAGTTCCAGGCAAGCACTCAATCTTTTGCGCAGCCGGCAGGAAAACGCCGAACTGAGGTATTGGCTTAGTATTGCCGCCTACGACACACGCGATCGCTCGCTCACCAACCGCCTGTATTTCGGGTATCTGCTGCTGTTCTTTAGCATTTGGGATTTTATCGTGTTACTTTTCCTGGCACAAGGGGGTTCTATCTTGCTTCGGATGATCAATCCTGCCAATCCCACCCAAGCAGCACTGGTATTGGTCGTTATTCTCCTCTCCGGCTTTGGGCTCATTCACTTGGTTACATGCGTTCGCCGCAGCCCACTTAGCTTCTCGGAGGAGGATGCGCACCTGCTCTGCCAGCAGCCTTTCAACCCTCGCCAACTCGTGCTGCGCTGGCTGCCCCTCTCCTGGTTTGGCAGCGCGGTTTTCTTTGCCCTTGCCTTCCTTTGGATTGGCTTTTCTCTGGCGGAAGCAACCTTTGCCACACAGATGATGAGCCAACTCTTACCTCAGTACACCTGGATGGGTATCCGGCTCGTACTGATAGGGCTGCCTATCCATTTGATCCTTTTCGTATTAGGTTGGATTTGTGGCGTATGGGCGCTCGCTCGGCGTAAAAAACCCGCCGCTTTGATCCTTCCTGTAATTGCCGGTCTGTTGCTGATCGGGGTGGCCGCGCTGACCTTAACCGCTCTGATCAGCACAACCCCACCGAATTGGATATCCCAGTCCGCTCAAGTTTTGTTTAGTCCATTATTGGCCGGTCTTGGTGCGGGGAGCCTGAGTTTACCCGCTGCCTTGACCATCTGCTTGATGGCCATCGGTGTAGGCTTGATTCTGCTTTCCGCTTTCTCCTCCCACTTCAGTGCCAGCCGGGCTGCCGTAGAAACACAATTAGCCAACACCATCCAAAATCTGACGCGTTATGGTCAAAGCGCCAGTGTCGAAAATATTCGCCTCAAGCACAGGCTCGGTCTACGGCGCACCACCAGATGGCAACCAACCTGGACTGGTATCTCTGCGTTGGTGTGGAAGGACATCCTCCAATCCTGGCGGGCAATGACACTTGGTAAATTCTGGAATCTCCTGCTGCTTACCAGCACCATGCTCAGTCTGACACTCTCCCCGACTTTGCCCTTGCGTCTGCTCAGCCTGGTCATTTGGAGTTACACCCTGGGTAAACTAACCGTTCACCGCCTGCGCGCGGATCTATCCCTCTGGTCAGTTTTGCGGCAATTGCCCATCCCGCTCGAGCATGCTTTTGCCGCAGATACATTTGGCGCATTGGGGCTCGGCTTTATATTTAGCCTGAGCGGTTTGCTGCTCGGTAACCTCATTGCTCCCAGCCCGGATTGGCGCCCGTTGCTGCTGCTGCCTGGCATGTTGGTGGCGGTTACCGCAATGACCGCTTACGACCTTCTGCGCAAGTGTCACAGTGAAAACCTGTCCGCCGGTGTGGTGGGTAATTATGGCGTGATTGGAGTGGTCCTGGCAGCCCTGGCTGCGGTCATTCCCATTTGGCTTCTGAGGCTTCCTTCCAAATCGCTAGGGCTTCTCATCGGCTGGCTTTCCAGCCTGGTGTTGGCTTGGCTGGGTTATTCTTTGGTGCGCAGTGAATCACGCCGGTTATTATGGCGTTAATCTCAACGCCAAGGTTCCTCGCTGTCCGCATAGAAACACCCCCCCTCGATAAAACAAACCGCTTGTTACTGAAACAGGGTTACAACTGCCTGGCATGCTCCTGCAAAGCAATCTCCTCTGGGGTCTCCGCCTCAATCACCAACCCATGCGCGCGTGCTTTCCCATTCTCATCCACGTAGACAAAAGTGATGTACCCATCCACCGCCAACTCCCCCTTCACCTCCGCCCGCACGTAGCTGATCAGCCGGCTGCGACCGTTCAGTACGACGGTCGTGCTGAACTGGATGATCTCACCAGGTCGCACCGGTCTTTTGAATTCCATCCCGTGAATCTTCACACACAAAATAAACTCCGGCGGCAGCAAGCTGGCTGCTGCGATAAAGCCGGCCTCCACTAGCCACTCCGCCCCCCGTCCAGCAAACAGCGTGCGGTGATGGTTCAGATCTTCGCTTTTTACCAGGTGATAAATCGTCAATGTCTGCATTTTCATGGCAACCTCACGGGAGCATTAACTCAAAATTGTCAAAACCGACTTTGAAGCCGGATGTTGAAAATGTACCTGCCAGCAAGCCAACCGTCCCTGGAACGAAGTCCGGATCCTGGAATTCATCCAGAAGGGCATCGTTGACCGCCAAACCCAATCCTTCCCTCCCGCAATAGGCAGACAGGGTGAATGGGCCACCGCCAGCAATTTCGTCGGCATAGGTCCAGTCAATCAGGCTGGTATACACATCTCCATCCTGCTTCCAGAAGGAATAATAACCATCTTCACTGATCTCCAGAACCGTAAAATGAGCATTATCCTGCAGCCCGCATACAAAGCCAAAGTCAGCATCCCCGACGCTCTCAATCACCCGGGCGTCCACAGTTAAAACAATCTCAGCATAGCTGTAATCGATCTCCGACCAGACCAGGTAATCCGGCTCTAGAACTGCGACGGCAAGTTCACCGTTTTCGTAGGCTGTGATCCCATAGGCAGTGTAAGCTGTACTCCATCCTGAAAGTGGGTCAGAAAAGTCGTCCTCAAAAACCACCTGACCGCTCGCCCGATAAGTTTCCCCCTGCCCGGTGCCGGCATTGATGGATACCTGTCCCTGTCGAGCCGCCTCAATCAAAGGCATTGCCAGGTTGGTCGGGCGCAACGCATTGATAAACCCGCCCGTCGGAACGCAGTTATCGTTTTCATCAATATAGCCGTCCCGGTTGGTATCAGAAAGCGGTCGACAGTCCACCACACTGTCTTCCGCATCGCCAGAGCCCACCTGGGTCGGCACGCCTACCAACTCCCCCTGCGCATTTACTGCCAGCCCGCCAGAATTGCCGCCGGCAATGGTGGCACTGGTCTTGATGAATGCCCGGTTGCCATAGGGTTCCTCGGATGTAAAACCACTCACCTCGCCGCGGGTCAGCGTAATGGTATCTCCGCCTATGCCCGGGTAACCCAGAATAGCCAGCGGATCACCCAATTGTAGAGCGTCCGAATTTCCCAGGGGCACTGCCGGCAGGTTCAAGGTGGCATAATTCAGCGGGTTGCCCTGCATATCCGTGCGCGGCTTAATCAGGGCAATATCCATGCTGGCATCCGCCTGGACGATGCTCGCCAGGTAGGTATCCACGGGCGGGCTGTCCTCTGCCAGCGTGAGTGAAACAATCAGGTCCTTAACCTCGTAAAACCGGTCCGAAAGGACCACGTGCGCGTTGGTCAGGATCAGTCCGTCCGTGCTGATGATCGTTCCTGACCCTGTCCACCCGATCAACTCCTCGCCCTCCACCTCCACCATCGCTTTGATCTGCACCACTGCCTGGTAGGGGATTGCGCTGAGCGCTGCCGGTGTGGCAGCAGAGGCGATCCCCGGCTGCCAGCCGGCGGGGTTGCTGCCCTTTACCTCGACTTCCATAATAAACTGATAACTGGCTCCATCCATCACCACCAGCCCGAGACCGGAAATCGTTCCGGGCTCCATCGTAGAAAACTTAAAGGTGAAAGATTCGATTCCCCCGGGCGCGATGGTCAGGTCCATCACGAGCACGCCCTCCCCGCCTGCCGATGTAGTCATCGTCAGAACGGGTTCAGATCCCAGGTAGATCACCTGGTTCAGGAAACTTCCCGGCAGCCGGAAGCCGGTAATGTGGGCATTATATTGACCGGCATTGGTGATGCTCACCGTAATCTCAAAATCTCGCCCTTGCTCCAACACCACACTGGGGTTGCTGGAACGCACCTCAAGAGTAGTCAGTTCGGGGGTTGGCTGTGCGCATGCCGTAATCATGAGAGTCAGAACAGTAAAAAGGATGAGTACTCGGCAGGGTCGGAAAAGTTTGGTCATGAATTTTTACCTTAACCAGGATAGATTTATCAGCATGAAACCCTTTCGGATAATTATAATTCAGTCAGTAAATCAAAACTGTGCTGTATTCCGGTTCGTTGGACCCCTAGATTTCATTGTGCGTGGTTGTTTGGCGGGTGAAAGGAGAGAACCTGGGTGAACTCAACACCCCATACAAGGCAAAGCGATTCAGCCTGCGCCTCCCTATGAGTTTTGTTACTGGAGCCTACGGAACGGAGCACCCCCTTCCCTATGAACAGGAGGATCTTGGCAATCCAATCTCCAAGTTAGGGAAGCAACGGGTCCCGCGGCCAGCCGATACTGAACGGATCCTGGACATACCAATCACCCGGGCCAATTCCGGTTTTGTTTTCGCCATCCGCCAGGGAAAACTGGATCAGTGAATGATCGGTGCAGGTCGTCAACAATCCACACGGCACTGCCTGCGAATAACCGGCGTAAAAGTCGGGGGAAGACTCAAACTCTCCCGGCACAGTGCGGGGATAAGCCAGGAGGATGTAGGTTCCGGCTGGCAGATTGGCGATGGTGTAACTGAAGGTGTTTCGTTCGGTCTGTATGTAGAAATATTCGTCCAACGTGAGGTTAAACGCCACGATCCGTAGTGGCGGGATAAACTGGGACGGATAAGAAAGCGCGCCAGAGATGCTTCCCAATCGCACAGGAGTTGGCGGAACCAGCGGCGGGGTTGCGGTGGCGGCCGGCACTATGATCGCA
>JBAQMM010000019.1:0-4249 GCA_049302815.1 Anaerolineaceae bacterium
CGTCTCCGGTGCGCCAGGGGTGGCCGTCGGTGGGTAAGTCTCCCGCTGGCAGGCGCTCATAGCGATCAACGCAAGCAGGAGGGACATTACAAAGCTCAACGTTTTTATGGAAGGCTTCATTAGGTCACCTTTTCTCGATCATTTTTTAATCCAATCTTCCGGGCGGGCTGGGGCCGCTCAACCGCTATTCCTGAGAGAACAACTGGATATAGAAATCCAATTCCTCACGCCCTGTCTCCAGCAAATCGAGGGTTTCCTGCCCCGGAGAATCCACCCATGCCCAGCGTTCCGAAAAGGAAGTGGCGGTATCAATCGTTCCATCTTCATTGATAAAGGCCCTCGAATAAGACAGGCGGTTTCCGGTGGATAGGCTGTAGTAATAATTTTCCTCTTTGCCGATCTTTCCATAACCCGGAGGCAGGCCCAGCGCCCGCAGTTCCGGGTCTCCCTCAAACCGCACCCGTATGCGAAGGCAGGGCTCCCCCTCACACTCCTCATTAAGCGCCTCAGTTTCGACAATGAATTGCTTCATGCCCTGGAGGATCATCGTATCCATATAGGACCAGGAAATATTGGCCGCTTCCCAATTCGCTTCGTAGGGGATCGCGTGCGACTGTGCGTCCAGCCCACTCTTTCGCAACTCCAGCAATTCCCCGCGATAACCATCAGCGTTTATGACGTATCGCTGGACTTCCTCGCCCGTTGCCGGGCTGACCACCGTTTGAATCCCCTCAATAACCCGGCCCTCATCCATCCAATACCAGCAATCCTGGGAAGTAAAACGGAACAGCGGATCGCCAACGTCATCCGGGGTAACGACATAATGCAACCAGCCCGTTCGTTCACTGAGCCATTCCAGGTTAATTTCCGCCAACTGGGTGAGTTCCTCTTCCACTTCCGCCAAATCCTCGGCGATTGCAGGGACCAGCGTCGTTTCCGGGGTGGAAAGCGAGGTTGGTTCGGACGTGCACGCCGTCAGGACGAGAACAACACAAAGCACTACCCAAAGTTTTTTCATCAATCCTTCACTCATGCTCTTCATGCTCTTGTTCCAACTGATCGACAATGGCAGCGAGGTCGTCCAGGCTCGTCCGGTATCCCTCCAAGGTCAGAGAACGACCTTCCACTGTAAAGGACCCGACCAAATAGAGGGGGGTACCGTCAATCAAATTCTCTATTCCCTCGTCAACATCCGCATCGATAAGGGCGGCCGTTTCGGGGCTTGCCACACACGCCTCGAATGCCACCATGTCCATCCCCAAATTCCCGGCAACCGTCTCAATGGTTGCCGCATCCAAGGACTGTTGATGGTCGAAAAGCTGTTCATACATCTCCCAAAACAGACCCTGTCCAGACGCACACCGGCCGGCAACAGCCGCGGCCTCGGCGTTCTCATGGAATACCATCGGGTAGTCCTTATGAATGAGAACGATATCCGTGTGATCTGCCAGCAGCGCATCAATTTGTTCCGGCGCATTCGCACAATAGGGACATTCAAAATCGGAATATTGGACGAGCGCGATCGCCGCCGTTTCCAGATCCCCTTTGATAGGGGTGTCCTGGTTCAGTGACACAGACCCCGCAAAGTCTTCATAATTAACAGCCTCTGCCTCTTGTTCGTGAAGCAGTTCATGAAAATGCTCCATGCTGTCTACGATGTAATTCTGGAGAACGATGACCTGACGGGTAAGCAAGACGAGTAATACAACGATCAATATTAAAACGATCCATTGGATCCATGCGACAAACTGTTTTTGTTTTTCTTCTTTTGTTGGCTGTACCATCATATTCTCCCGATCTCATCCCTTTCTGCAGAATGAAATATAAAATCAACTTCCCGACCTGTTCGTTTTTTTTAGTTATCCATAAAGGTTTAAATTGGTTTGAGAACACCTCCGGCCATCTCATAAGCCTGGTCACAGAAACTGGCGATCTCTTCCTTGCTATGGCTGGTGATCAGAATGGTTTTCCCCTGCCCCTGCAATTCACGAATCAGGTCATGGAACCAATCCTGGCCGTCAAAATCCAACCCGGTGGTTGGTTCATCCAACAACAGGAGTTTCGGGTCTTCCATCAAGGCTTGAGCAATGCCCAATCTCTGGCGCATTCCGGTGGAATAGGTGCGCACGGGTCTTTTGTCGTTTGGGTCAAGGTTGACCAGACGGATGACCTCCTCGATACGTTCTTTGCTGACCGTGTTGCTGATCATTGCCAACAAAAACAGGTTGTTCCAGGCGGTTTCCGTCAACAACAGCCCGGAATTATCAAAATGCACACCGGTTGAGGGCGGGAATTCATTTTTCCCGCCTAATTGAGTCCCGAAGACCGAGACTGTTCCGGTGTCGGTCCTGATCAACCCTGAGAGAATGCGCATGAAGACCGATTTTCCGCTGCCGTTGGCTCCGCAAATCGCGACGATTTGCTTTGCCGGCAGGTCAAAGTCGATCCCGGTCAGGACTGGAATGCCTTTGAAGGCTTTTGTGATGTTCTTTGCCGATAAAATGATGTCGTCGTTCATGGCAATGTCCTTTATTCAAGGTCTGGCTGGCTGAAATAGTTCTGTTTGCGGTAAGCCCGCCAGGTAAGGGGGAGCAGGATGGCAATCCAGACACCCCATTGGTAGAAAGAAGCCCATATCTGGTTGTTATCCCGGAAGAGGAAGGGGTAGAACGGAAACACCAGGTTACGGATAATGGGCAGGTATTGCAATGCCGGCGGTGCATTGAGAAAGATCGAAGTCAGCGGCATGCTGGCGACCAGCAGTACCTCCACAATGAAGTACCCGATCAGCCGGCGCTGCGTAAGCGTGTTGATCAGCAGCACAAGCAAACCAAGACTGAAGAAGCCCAGCGTGGTCATCGCAAAAACCGTGAGGAAAGCCATCCAGGGGCTGCCATTATCGCAAAAGAAGAACGGCAGATTGATATGTTCGGGAGAGCTGCAAAGCACACTCCACTGCCCGCTGAACGGCAGCCCCAACAGCCGACCCATCAGCATAATGGCCGCGAAGCAAAAAAGCACATAAAGCGCGGAAAGAACGAACAGAAACAGAACATGACTGCGCCAATTGCGGGTGCGTGACCCCAGTCTTTTGACCGCCAGGTGACCGTAAGCCGTCTGGGGCTGAAGGCCGCTGACCAGAATGAGGTATAGGTTGGCAATTACCAGACTCATAGCGAGTGGATCGCCATAGGTCCTGAAGAAAAGGTCCCAGGTGTTGGGCGGCGGGTCGCTTGCGCCGTTGAAGACATTTGGAAGTTGCAACTTCATCCACCCCAGCATGACAATACTCAAAATGGCCATGACCAGGGCGATCAGGATTACAGTAAGGGGTGAAACGGTGAGTTTGAATTGGGTGAAGAAATAGTTGCCCAGAGGCGTGCCCTTGCCCAGGCGTTTTTCCGGTATTGGAAATGAGCGCAAGCCCCTGGGAATCTTCTTTTCCAGCCCGTTTGAGACTCTATTAAATAGGCTCTGGTGATTCCCCATATTACGACTGTTTTCAAGCACCTGTTGGCGGCTGCCAAGATATAGGTAAAGCAGGAGGGTCGCCCCTAACAAAAGGGCCGGCAGGATCAATAAGTAGGGAATCTCGTTGACCGTTTCAAATGCATGGTTGGCTGAAAAGTTGGGTTTCAATAGCGGCTCTGAAGGGGCGAAAAACCAGGGCAGCAACCGGGCATTATTGGCAAAATACTGCAAGCCATTGGCAAGCAAAAAGGGAAAACTCAGAGCCATAAAGCGGTGATTGATCAGCAGGGTGGAGGCCATTCCAAGTGATGCGAAGAGCACACCCATGACGAAAACGGCCAGAATGACAATCAGGATGAACAAATCGGGCATCGTTGTATATAGATCCACCAGAAATTGGCTTTCGTACGGGCGGCCAAACACCATGGTGAGCGCCGGGTGATTGATCGGGTTTTTATTGACCAAACTGACCAGTAAATAAAGCAAGGCTAGTGGCAGCGCTCCGGCAGCGCCTCCTGCTAAGGCGTTGGCAATGCCTTTGGAACGCAGCAGCGGTTTGTACCTTGTCCGCATTAGAGCGCGGTCAAGATACCCCAGTTTACGATCGCTTGAAAGTGAATCCGCAAAGGGCAGGGTCGCGATCAAAGGTAACATTTGGACAAAGAAACTTTCGCTATAGATGTAATACCACTGATCGACAAACGACATTTCTTTAGGATAATCCCGAACAACGTATGCCCCCAGCGCTAATATCAGGATGGATATGAACAGAGAAATG
>JBAQMM010000020.1:0-11288 GCA_049302815.1 Anaerolineaceae bacterium
CTGAAAAGGTATAATCATTTTGGTGAGTCATTTTGTTCTCCTTATATGGTTTCGTCACCTTAAGGATACTTCTGACTCACCGCTTTTGTTAAGGTTCAGCATTTTACAGAAAATATGTTACACCAACAATACAACTCGCCAAATTGTTGAAAAGTACTAATCTATTGCGAAAGAAATTGACATGAGTAACCATTTACTTCAAAGAGCATTTTGTTTAATTACAATCATTTCTTTTCTTTTTCCATCGAATAGCTCGAGGCTAGCACAACAGGCTTTCAAGATATTCAAGCAGAACAGATCAAAATCGTGATAGAACTTTATTTCGATGGTAAATACAAATCTTTTTCTGAACTTTCGCTCGATAAGTTTTTTGAAAATTATGCTGACGTCAAAAATGATAAAGTCATTGATGAACAAACTAAACTAAGACTAGAGATGAAACACAGCCAGCTTTACAACTTGAGGTATGAACAATATAGTTTCAATATTGAATATAAGTCAATCGAGATTTCGGAAAAAACAGCTGTTGTTTATCTTGAGGAAAGTCATGAAGTTGTATTCCCTGTCTTTTCACCCGAGAAATCTTATATGAAAGGTCTTTCACATAAAATTATATTACACAAAGATTTAAGTACCTGGAAGATCAGTGAAGATGTATATCAGGATTACGTTTGGAATTTCTTACTACAAACTGAGCTTTCGCTCGAAGATATTGAAAACAAAATGTTAGCTACGGCTAAACAGAAGGAGATAAACCCTTCGGATTTAGACAGTCAGTATTCAACGAATCAACCTTCATCCAGTTATTATCGCGATGGTGCAAAGTGGTATGCATATGATTATTGGGATGAATGGAATCCGTCCTATTATCCTTTCGAAGCGGATTGCACTAATTTTGTTTCTCAAGCTCTATATGTCGGGGGCCATATCCCAATGACGCCCCCTCAATCAGGCGTTGGAACGAGCTGTTGGTTTTGGACAAATATTAATAATAGAGCAGCTGCCTGGGTCGGAACGCCAAATTTATTTCAATTTATCATAAATAATAAAAGCATCGTAGTAATAAAGGACCTACAGGTTATGAAGTCTACGGCCCAAGTAATTTAGCTATTGGAGATTTAATTTTTTTCGATTGGGGCGACGGTGGATACAACCAGGACCATGTTGGCATCGTCGTGACTTGGAGTGCAAGTTCTCCGGGTGTAGCTACACACACGGAGGACCATTACAATTATCCATACCTAAGTTTTGATTTTGTTGGGTCAGATTTTGTTCATATATCTAACTGATGAAAAATGAAAGCGACAAATTCGTCTCTTATTTTGATCTTACTCGTCATTATGTTTGCTCTGATTAGTTGGAATTCTTGCACCTCCCAGGACACAGAACAGATACTTGGAACTGCGACTCAGGATTGGACGGAGGAACCCAGACAGATCGTTAAGGATTATTATGATGCTCTAAACGCAAAGGATTGGGATCGGGCATTAAGTTTTCTTGAGAAGCCTAATCCTTTACTTGTGAAAACCTGGCAGGCATTAGACCCTACGTACGAAATTTTAGAAATTCAGAGATTTTCTAACTTTTCAGCTACTATGGAGGCAGAACATCCAGTTTGGAGAGGGTATGAAGGAGATGTTGAAGGTAAATGCATTAGTTTGTACATAAAAGAAGACGTCTTTTATCCATCTGGTTGGGGAGAACGACCTTCTGGAACATATTCTAGGGCCTTTGTACTTGTAGAAAACGAAGGTAGTTGGAAGATCTCTGACTGGGGCTTCATCGGTAGTGATGCATGTAAGGTTAGAATTAAGACGTTAGAAGCGCCACACTAAGTACATAACTATATGATCTGAAAATGTTGCAAATGGAGAGCATAATAGTTAATGAAGTTCACATCCGGAGTTTGGAGGCGCCCAGTAATGGTGAACAATAACAGGGAGTTGTCATGATTATGCAAAAATCCAAAAAAGTCACTTTATAGTTTCTGCCTGGCAACGAGTCACAGCCAATTTTGCCAGCTGAAAAAATTTGAGGTTTACTAGAGCACATCAATCACAACCTTATGATGTATAGTAAAACAACCGCCTAAATTCACAAGATAAGTAATCCGTCGAAAGAACTTTAACAAAGATGGTAAACTAAGGGTATGCCAAAAGCCAGAGATTATCACCCCCGTGAAGAAGAATTGGTCGTAATCGAAGTGGCCATTCATCATGATAAACGTCCAGAAGTGCGACAGAGATGTATCGCCATTCGCCTCCTTCATCAGGGACATAAACCGGAAGAAGTTGCCGGAATGCAAGCAGTCAGCAAGCCGACCATATATGGCTGGATTGACCTGATGAACCCCGCATAATGTTGAGGGCACTTCTAGTAGTGTGGCATAATTGCACAATAACAAGTATCCGAACAATCAATGTCAGTTACTTTTTTGGGAGTAAATGTTGTGCAATGCATTCGTATTATCAATACTTATCCTGAATTCTTGAAGTATTGGGGGAAAAACAAAAATCTACCAATTGACATTCAAATGGAGAATTGGGCAGCAGAGTATATGGCAGAATGGCTTGAACTGCTCGAAATGCAGATTGGCGATTATGCCAGCCAACCCATAGCTTGGGAGCAAATTGCCAGGGACAAAATATTTCCTTTTCTCAATGACAGGTTGGCAGCCATGCAGGAAGCCCAACAGAATATCATGGCAACATTTGGCACTATCTGTAACCAGGCATTTGAGCGACTTGGTTTTGATTCAGATGTCGTCTGCATCATTTACGTCGGCATTGGATGTGGGGCTGGCTGGGTGACAACATACGAAGGAATCCCCGCCGTCCTGTTTGGTTTGGAAAATATCGCAGAATGCCGTTGGAGCGCTGAACATTTGATAACCGGACTAACGGCTCATGAACTTGGTCACGTAGTCCATGCCACCTGGCGCGCACAGGCACACAAACCAGATGGAGAAGGGCCATGGTGGCAACTATTCACGGAAGGATTTGCTCAACGTTGTGAGCATTTAATATTACAAAAAGAGACCTGGCACGAAGCTGGAAACGCTGATAAAAACTGGATATCCTGGTGCAGTGACCATAAGGAACACCTTGCTTCTGAATTTTTACGCCTTGTCTCAGAAAAGAAAGATGTTCGTCCTTTCTTTGGTTCCTGGTACGAAATTGATGGGCATTCACAATGTGGTTATTTTCTGGGTCATGAAGTTATCAAAGACTTACAATTAAAAGGCATGAGCTTAAGCAAAATAGGAACTCTTGATCACCCCGAAGGATATCTCCGAGAAGCCCTGGAGTATTATGCGAAAGCACCGCTCCCTTAGTATCACAGGGCAGACGGTTGGGATCATTCCTGTTCATGCTTATGAATTCCAGACGATAATGCGGACAAGGGAATGATAAGGCGCTCTCCGGCGGACTCTCCAACCGTGTCCATCAAATTATTGCATTAAAACAGGCTCTATGTTATAATACTTTTATATTATGATCAGATATGTGTGTAGAACTAGCCACCGTTCGTGTTGTAATGATGGTGGCATTTGTTTGAGCCAGTCTGCACTATTCAATGTAAAGGAATATCTTGGAAACAAAATTGTATGTTGGTAATCTGTCTTATGACACAAACGAGGAAACCCTCAGAACGATGTTCAGCGAAGCCGGTAAAGTCGAAACGGTGGATGTAATCAAGGACCGCTTTAGCGGTCGGCCCAAAGGGTTTGCCTTTGTTACCATGAGCAGTACAGCAGAGGTCGAAAAAGCCATTGCCCTGTTCAATGGTAAGGAAGTCGACGGACGTCCTTTGACTGTAAATGTTGCCAAACCGCGCGAGGATCGGCCTGCCTATGGCAGCCGCCCCAGTTACGGCTCAAATCGTGGTGGAAACCGCGGCTCAAACAACCGCCGTTAAGATCGGTTGATCTCTGTTGCCCCTGCCAATCCTGGCGGGGGTTTTTTTATTTATTGGGTCGATAGGGACCAAACTGCGCGAATTGGGCTGGCGTCACCTTCCGCAAGCGTTCGTCCTTGGGGCTGAGCAGGTAATACCCTCCATTGCGATGCAGGATGGGGATGCGCCGCTTCAACTTGCTGAACTGAACGCGCATGTCTTCCGACAGGTAATAATAACTGTCGTAATCCTCCGGGTACTCCCACAGCAAGCTGTCGTAAGTCTCCACAAATTCCCGCCTGAAGTCTGGCGTGACCGCTCTCAGGTGGCTGATGACCCAGCAGTAAGGTTCAAAATCCCAGTGGCAGGTCATGCCGATAAAACGGTCGTCGGTAGTGATGTAAGGAAAGAAAGGGAACTGGCGGCAACTCATGCTGCGGTATTCACGCTGGCACAAAGCCGGACCCTGGCAAGCCAGCAGGCACAAATGCTCGGGGGTATCTGCCTGGAGCAGTTGGTGATCAACTGGCTCGGTAGCACACTCATCCCCGCGCCAAGGATGCCAAAGGGAGGTATGCCGCTTGAGATAGTCCCATTCCTGGCGGTAAGCCACCGGAACAGCATAACAGATATCGCAGCAGAAAGGCTTTCCGTTGGGGTTGTGCGGCGCACACATAAGTCCGCAATCCTGTGTGGTGACAGGCTGGTCAAAATGGCTGTAGAGGCTGGGGAGGCCGAGTTGTAGTGTGCGCATAGGGATATTGTATCAGGGTTAGTTAAAATTTTTAGTTTGCCAAACAAACCACGCAGGTATTTCTACCATAAAAATACCCCATTGAGTCGTTAATTGAAAACTCAATGGGGCATCTGACAGATTGTCGTAAGGCTGCAGAAGCCGCCTCTGATTTGCTAAGTGTCAGGATTCATTTACAGGAACGTTGAATTCAAAATTGTAGTTGGTCAGCAGCGGGTTCTGTTCCGGCGTCACATTGGATTCATCAAAAGCCGGATCACAGGGACCGATGGTCCAATCCATATTGATATTCAGATTTGGGTAAGAATTACCGATCAGGGTATAGGTATAAATCACCTGAGTAGGGTTCCCTTTTACCACCTCGCGAGATCTAAACCTGGCAGGGACGTGTTCATCAATGGAGAGGTAGGGGTCGCAGACCATGGCTTCAAAACCGTCGACGTCGTCATAATCCACGCCAGACATAGTCAGGGAGAGAGTTAAAGTATCCTGACTGGCGGTGGCGTCCATAATGCCTAATTCCACCTTTTCTCCTCCAGTCGAGAAATTCTGGACAGAGACTGTGGCGGGATATCCCTCAGGCGAAGTGGACTGCGCATGGGAAATATTGGCGTTTTTTGTCAGGTAGACGCCCGTGATGAGCAATACGATACAAACTGCCAACACGGTAATTTTCTTGGTTTTCATGTTTTACTCCTTTATTCATAAACTATTTTTGTTGGATCTGAAAGGCGTTTAAGACGCGAGCGGAGTTATTGGATACTGAGCCAGTATGAACTGTCATAAGCATTCCAGGACCCGACATATCCTGAAACATCTGTCTGCCATTGCCTTCCGGAAACGTAACTGAGCGAAGCGCTCACAGAACAATAATCCGTATTGTAACACCGGCGCTCAACCGACCAGTAGCGCCCGCTTGAATCACTAATCCCTGCCACCACGCGGAGATTTGGATGGGCTGTATCACAGGAGACTTCGCCTGTGCCGACGACGACTGAACCGGATTTGTAGGGCAAGTCAGGCCAAACGCCACAATCGAGCGGCACGTCCGGGGTAACGATACTGTTCCCCAATGGTGCGGCGATTACGCTGGAACCAAAACAAATAGCATTGCTGTTGTAAATAACATCACTATTGCTTTTTTCATATTTTTCTCCTTTTTCTAATTTGGAGTCTACAACATGAATAAAATACTGTCAAGTTTACTGATCCTGCGAGTTACTGTTGCAAATGTTCATATTTTATACAGAGGATAGAGGGGGATTTCTTGCAGGGCAATTGCATCTAAATTTCTTTTTGTGAAAAAACGACACTTTTGATCATTTTGAGTCGGCAATATGTGCATTTGTTGGTTCGTTTATGTGTCTAATTGCCGATGAAAGCAGTTTTTATGATCATGATGGCTGTCATATGTGGCTCACTTGCTGATAAAGTTTGAGTGGGGTGTAAAAATCGAACACAAAAATGGCAAAAAAAGCTTGTCAGACATAAGATGCGATTGCCCTGGGATTTCTTGTCTTCTCCGCCCTTGACGAAAATTTGTGTTATACTTTTGCACGCCTTGGTGCTTGCCAGGGACTATTATTACACACGCCTCGGCATAGACCCTCCCGCGTGCCCAAAAGGGTTCGGAGCGATCGCAAAGCCAGGCGGAGGCATAACGCAAAAGGAGTTATTATGTCACCCGCTGTATCTATGAAAGCGCTCCTCGAGAGCGGCGTCCATTTCGGACATCGAACCAATAAATGGAACCCTATGATGCGTCCATACATTTTTACGGAACGCAATGGCATCCACATTATCGATCTGCAGCAAACCGTCAGATTGCTGGATGAAGCCTACAGCAAGGTGCGCGATTGCGTCGCTGATGGCGGCACGATCCTCTTTGTAGGCACCAAGCGCCAAGCTCAGGAAACCATCCAGGAAGAGGCCGAACGCTGCGGCTCACCCTACGTAAACCAGCGCTGGCTGGGTGGCACGCTGACCAACTGGGTCACCATTCAACAACGCATCGTCGAGCTCACCCGTCTTGAAAAACTGTTTGAAACCGGTGAAATTGACCAATTGACCAAGAAGGAAGGTTTGCTGATCCAACGCGAGATCATCCGCCTGAAATCCCGACTGAGCGGTATTCGTAACATGAAACGCCTGCCGGACATGGTCTTCATTGTGGATATCGAGCGTGAAGCGACCGCTGTTCACGAAGCCTATGTCAAGGAAATCCCGATTGTCGCCATGGTGGACACTAACTGCGATCCCCGCAAAATTGATTACGTGATCCCATCCAACGATGATGCCATCCGAGCCATCAAATTGCTGGTTGGTCGGCTTGCTGATGCCGTCATTGAGGGCAGGTCCATGCGCAAGGATGTGGAAGAGGAAGAAGTTGTCAGTGAAACCCGCTCGGTCATTTCCCGCAAGATTGATGAGGATCTTGAGTTGGACGATGAAGACTTGCTGGGCGAATCCACCCGTGCCAAGATTACGGTAAAAGGAGTCATCGAAGAAGAAATCACAGAATCCGAAGTGACTGAAGAAGAAATAGAAGAAGTAAAAGAAGAACTCAAAGAAGAAGGAACAGACGCCTAAGTCAGTACTGCAGGCAAGAAAAGGAAAAAACCATGCAAATTACCATTGATATGATCAAAGACCTGCGGGAGAAGACCGGCTGCGGCATTATGGACTGCCGCAACGCGCTTGAAAAAGCTGACGGTGATGTTGATAAGGCCCTGGCAGAGCTGCGCGAAAAGGGCTTGAAGACCGCTGCCAAGCGTGCTGACCGGGTCGCCAGGGAAGGACGCCTGGAAGTCTACGTTCACAGTGAAGGACGCCTGGTTGTGATGGCGGAAGTGAACTGCGAGACTGACTTCGTTGCCAAGACCGATTCTTTCAAGGAACTGGCACACGAAATTGCGCTTCAGATCGCGGCTACCAGTCCCACGTTTGTTTCTGAAGCTGACATCCCCGCGGAAGTGATCGCGACTGAAACCCAGGCAGTCACCGAACGGGTGCGCAGCGAAGGCAAGCCCGAAGCGATCATCCCCAAGATTTTGGAAGGCTACTTGAAGAAATACAAGGATGAACACGTCCTGCTGAATCAAAAGTACATCCGCGATGAATCCCGAACCGTGGCAGATGTCATCAACGATAAAGTTAGCTCTTTGGGCGAAAACATCATCGTGCGGCGCTTTGCCCGATGGACGCTTGGAGAAACCACTCAGCCGGCCGAGACTGAAGAATAAACATAATAGAGCCAACCAGTGGTTGGCTCTATTTTTAGCAACCAGGAGGTAGCATGACCGACCAGACCTTACCAGTCCAGTACAAACGCATTTTGCTCAAACTCTCGGGTGAATCCCTGGCAGGACCCAGCGGTTTTGGCATTGATCCAAATCAGGCTGCCCATATTGCCGGTTTGGTCAAGCGCGTGCACCAAATGGGAGTGGACGTTGCCATCGTGATTGGGGCAGGCAACCTTTGGCGGGGTGCCACCGGTGAAAACAGCGGCATGGACCGTGCCACCGCGGATTACATGGGCATGCTTGCCACCGTGATGAATGCCCTGGCATTGATGGACGCCCTGGAACGAGTGGATGTGATGACCCGGGTTCAGTCCGCCATCGAGATGCGTTCGGTCGCAGAGCCGTATATCCGCCGGCGGGCAATCCGCCATCTCGAAAAAGGGCGGGTGGTCATCTTTGGCGGCGGTACAGGCAACCCGTACTTCTCAACTGATACCGCGGCAGCCTTGCGTGCCACAGAAATTGGAGCTGAGGTAGTCATCAAGGCTACCAAGGTCGATGGGGTTTACGATTATGACCCTAAAACTCATCCTGAGGCGGTCAAGTTTGATCATCTGACCTATATGGAAACGGTTAGCCGGCGCCTGGAGGTGATGGACAGCACCGCAGTGACATTGTGCATGGAGAATGACATCCCGATTTTGGTGTTGAACCTGTGGGAGCCAGAGGCGCTCATCCGCGGGCTGCAAGGTGAACCAGTAGGGACGCTGGTCAACAGCGGACCAGATTAATGGCGCGATCTATAAAGTAAATCCAATCTTTTTGTATATATCAGACAAGAACCGCGTCCGGCTTGGACGCGGTTCTTCTTTTCACTCTGTTCGCGCCGATGTCCGCAGTGTGAAGCCTTCCCTCTGCTTGCGCCCATACCTCTTTTGTATGGAAGGGACCGTGCGCATCTCTTTGACCGCAGGTCACCCGGGTTGTGCACGTCCTACATGATTGACTGGGAGATCGCCACGCCATGCTCGCGATGACATGATTTATCCATTCGTGCCAGTCTCCTGACTGTGTAGCGCCCTCAAGGGGTGCAAAGCCTTCCCTCTGCTTGCGTTTACACCTTTTTATTTGAGCGGGACCGTGCACGTTGTTTTGACCGCAGGTCTCTCATATCGCCTACGCTACGCAGTGCGCAGCCTCCCAGTAGGAATGGGTGACCTACAACTCGTATTCGGGCGACTCAAGAGTCGCCCCACGTAAGAAGGGCAACAACCTGTTTACGAACGTAAGCACCTACCCAGACCGATCGTGGCGTAGCCACAGCAGCAGGGCTGTCAGCGTAAAGCCATCGCTGAAATACCTGTCCTTCAGCATTTGTTCAATTTCAGACGGAGTGAACCAGTGGGTTTCGCTGACCTCATCAGGGTCAAAATCCCCCACCTTCTCCAGCGCCTTGCAGATTACGACATGAAACACTTTGTTACCACTGCCATTTTGTGGATGGAAACTGTACAATAGTTCCCAACCTGTGGAATCGTAACCTGATTCCTCCAGTACTTCACGCCCGGCGGCTTCCAGAATGCTCTCGCCTTCTTCCACTCCGCCAGCCGGCAGTTCCCACTCGTTCGTGCCGGTTGTGTAGCGGTAGACACGGCAAAAGATCACCTCTCCCTGCTGGTTTTCGACAATGGCAGTTACCGCGGGATGAGGAAAATCGAGGAATCGAAATTGTTCGATGACGGCACCGTTGGGCAGACGTACCCGGTCAAGATAAAGGTTGACCCACTTGCTTTCATAGATGACTTCGCGGGCTAATCGTTCCGGCTTCATAGGTCAGAGACCTCCTGCAATAATGGGCGTTTGCGCGATTTTGGTGGAAAGATCAGGGCATTGGTTCTCCATCACACCTGATCTTAAGGCTCACCGATAGGGAAGGCACCCCTGCAGCTCAACCCCTGCGGCGCAGTGATCACCCCGTATGAGTATTCATCCAGATACAGCGTGAATTCTTGCGTTCCGACCGTGAGTTGATATTCATCCAGAATGCTGGTTGGGCTCTGGACCGAACCAAGCCGTTCATAGGTTACTTCTTCCCCGTTTAGACCGAGTAAATTATCCAGGTATGCCAGTTCGCGCATGAGACCTGTAGTGAGATTGCCTCCCACTTTGATGGGATTCTCAGCGGAAAATCCGTAGGCCTCATCGGCTGAAATCGGGCAAACAAAGGCACTCCCGAGTTGATCCTCAGGAATGATGGCAATGCTCTTGACGACGCTATCAAAGATGCCGCTGCCTGTGGTCTGCCACAGATCGGTCTGTTCATCGGTGGTAGCCATGCCCACCATGAACACATACCTGTTTTGGGAAGGCTTTACCACAAAAGCCCGACCTTCCACCGGAGCAGAAACAAACTCACCGGTAAAGTCGTAAACGATACCCTCAGCGCCCCCGACTTCAATCGGGAGGGGGTCCGACTTATCGATGGAACTCTCGGTGGAGCTGAAAAGCGTGGAGAGCATGGTATCAAGCATTTCCGTTGCTTCCAGGTCTGTTAGGGTATCCCAGAGACCATTTATTGAATAGATGATGGGATCATCGGCTAAATTGAAGTAAGCAGCGCCGCCCTGAAGATTTAGTTCGCTTTCCAGCGGTGCCACAAAGGAAAAACCGCCCTGCCAAACCGTAAAGGCGGCACCCTGCTGCTCAGCTTCCTGTGTAGGCGCGCTGGTCTGCGTGGGTGAGTCTGTTGAGGTGGCCTGTGTGGCGGTTGGCTGTGAACCGGCACAGCCAGCTATTGCCGCTGCAATTGCCAGGCAGGCAATCAAAATAACCAGGTTGATTTTTTTGATGTGTTTCACGGTTGTTTTCACGTTTACAAAACCGATCCAATCCGGTCTTGCGTCTCCTTCAGTTTTGTTTTTAGCTCAGCGAGGGTTTCACTATCTTTTTGGATGCGATTCTGCTCGGCATGGACTTCACTGGTGTAAGGCTCCACTTTGTCTTGAAGCCGCCGGACTGCCACGTCAAACTCCCGCGTAAATGTGTTTGTTAAGGTGCTCATCAGGTTCGTGCGGAGCTCTTCCATCTTCTCTTTGAAGTTTTGCTTGGCTTGCTTGCGTTTGTAGGGGATGACAAAGAAGCCCAGAATTGCCAGGGTGCCTGCTGCGACGATCCCGGTCACGTCCATGGCAGAGGAGAACAGGGCAGTGGCGACCAATGCCCCGAGCCCAACAGCGCCCACCTCAAACAAGGCGGTTTGTGCCACGGTACCTTCCACAAAAGCGCTTAACTCTTCGGCTTCCTTCCTGCGGTTGTAGCCATTCACAATGGTCTTGATGGTCTGACCGACGCTGTCAATCAGTTCCTTGCGCCTGGCTGTCTGCGGGCTGACGGTG
>JBAQMM010000021.1:0-4742 GCA_049302815.1 Anaerolineaceae bacterium
CGCACGTAGACCGTGTGCCGGCTTGGCGTGAGCCCTGTGCTGTCCAGTCTCGCCCAGACTTCTTCCTCGGGCTCGTCAAAAGCTCCATCCAAGGGCAAGAGCGGCTGAGGAATCGCGCCAGGCTCCCACGGGGTTGTATCGACGCTGTAACTGACTGACTGGATGTTCTGGTAAGCGGGAATGATCTTGTACAAGGCGTCACTCACGCTTCCGTTCAGTTCCCAGATCGTCTGGCCTTCATCATGAACTGTGAGGGCAAGATTGGTTATTTCTGGTCCGTAGGGAGATTGATAGGGTGCCAGGCTGGATTTGGCAGCCCTCAGAAGCGCGGTCAGGCTGGTCTGCAGGTAGCTTGCTTCGAAATCGGCACAATGGGTGAAATAGCCTCCTTCGTAGTACTTGCCAAGGGTGAAGGTAAGTGCCGGCACACCCAACTCCCCGTACAAGTAATCGACCGGCGTGCCGGAAAGGTAATCTCCCACCCCCTCATGATACGTGGCAGGAGCCGCGCGGGTGTTGTAAGTGAGCTTGTTGGCAAGGGTTTGAAGCTGCCCGCTCTCGGGAGCTGGTTCCGCCCTGAAAAAATAAGGGTAGTACATTTTATTGCCGTAATTCTGCAAGTTGATGAACAGACCACTGGCTTCAGGCAGGGCAGGATCATCCGGTCCGCCGCTGCGGTAGTCGTCAAAGATACTGGTTAGATAATCGTGAATCGCCTGAGTTTCTGGCTCAGAAAGGCTATTTGAGCCGGGATACCCACTTTGGCAGCCATCGGGACCAGACAACCAGGCAAAGGGAAAATTGCGGTCCAAGTCTACACCGGTCAGGCTGGGATTAGCGCAGGTGAGGGGATCGGTATTCTTGCTCCGGGCAGATTCTCCATGCTCACCGGCGGTGCCGTCGGCAATTTGGGATTCGATAATCACTCTGCCGTCGGGGTTGGCAAGCAGCAGCAGGTGCAGTTCGGTTTTATCCAGAAGCCAGGTAACATCCGGATCACTGCCGTAATTGGAGAGCAGCATCTCGGCAAAGCGCAAGTTCAGTTCCACTGCCGCCAGTTCCCGGGCGTGCAAACCACTCAGCAGGAACAGGACCGGTTTGGTGCCAGCGGTGGCTTGGTTGGTGAGCTTCAGGACCACCAGGTCGAAGCCCTCCTCCCCGCCCGGGTCGGTTTTCTGCCAGGAATCGCCTATATCGACCCAGGATGCCAGGGTTGGATAGGTCTCCGCCAGGCTGGCAGCGCTTTGGTACACTTCCGCAAGTGTGCGGTAACAGGGGTAGTTGGGAATACCGGTGGGGGGATTTGAGGCTGCGACCGGGCCGGCGAGTGGTTGAGACGAGAGGGATAAAACCAGGCTGAGGATGAGCAAAACGTTTGACAAAAGGATCCTACGATGTACCATTTCTGCCGCCTTGGGGTGTTTTTGCAAATTCGTATGATTTTATCAAAACAACGGAAAAAGAGAGGAAAAATGACGAAGATTGTGTGAATGATTGCTTGAACGAATTGAGGTAATTCAGCGAACCGGTGGAAGTCGTCAGGCGCTCCCAAGGGGAGGCTGCGCACTGCGAAGCATGCCTGCTCCACAATTCACCAAGTAGGGTGCAATCCGATTTTGATTGCACCAGACCATCTTTTGTTCGCGCCGGTGTCCTGGGTTATGCACCTCAGAAAAGATTACTGAGAGATCGCCACGCGGTGACCCTTACAGGACGCTACGCAGCGGGGACGCCGGCGCGAATAAAGGCTTGGCACCCAGGAGAATGGAGCCTGTAAACCGGGAGACCTTATATCTTCGGTTAGATGCCGCGCACGGTCCCAATGGGAGGCATCGCACTGGGGAAACCGGCGGGAGCGAGGCGCGAGAATGGAACAGAAGATTTTCGTTCCCAAGGGGAGGCTGCAAGCTCAAACACCCGCGTGAACAAAGAAGGCAAGATGGTTTTGGTGCAATCAAAAGAAGACTGCACCTCATAACTGCTCGTGCCTGCCAGGGAACCGAGGCGGGTTACCCACAAGATCCCCTTGAGTTCTGCTGACGGTGTGACGTCCGAGGTGAAAGCCCTGCTGCGAATGGCATACGAACAGAATAGTTGATTAATTGCTCTTATAATTAGAGAATGGAAACCAAAAGCGGGACCAGCATGAAGAAATATCTTCTGAAGATTGGACTGGTTTATCTCATCATCGCTGTGGTGGTGGTGCTGATCCTGGCCGGGGTCGGTTATTCCGCCAAAGGCAGGGAGGGGGCGCTCAACGCTGCTGCCTTTGGACTGTTACTGGACCTGATGGCACTGCCTTTCATGGGGATTCTTATCGCCGCAAGGTTCTGGAGTGGCTATGCCGGCCGCTATGGGGAATGGTACTACAAAAAGGAGACCGAAGGCGACCCGAATGACCGCTCAAAACAGCAAGACAAGTGGTGATCCGCCCGGTGTGGCGAGGAAAAGCATGGAACAAACTAAACTGAAGATCGTCCGCACACCGAAGACCTGGCTGGTCTACCTGCTGCTTTCCTTGTATGCTTACTGTTTGAATGTACCCGGACCGATAGCCGGCTACCTGCGGGATGAGTTCCATATGAACTACACCGCCAGCAGCATGCACTTTTCCGCGTTCGCGCTGGGAATCCTGGTAACCGGTCTGTTTGGCGGAACACTGATCCGGCGCATGGGTCACTGGAAGGTCATGGCGATTGGGGCGATCGGGCTGGGGGTCGGCGGGCTGATCCTTTCATTCGGGCGGGTGCCTGCTCTGACGGTGACAGGTTTGTTCTTGATGGGCTGCATCGGCACCTGGATCTTGTCGATCTATCCGGCCATTTTGGACGAGGAAATGGGAGCGGGCAGCCCGGTGGGCATTTCCGAAGCCAATGTGACCGCTTCGATCTTCGCTTCGCTGGCACCGCTGCTGGTGGGTTACCTGGCGAGCCAGGCTGTGGGCTGGCGTCTGGCGGTAATCACGGTAGCGCTCGTTTCGTTGGGTTTGGGCTTGTGGCTGTTCATCACGGCAACCCATCAAGAGGTAGAACAGGCGGAGCAGCCAACCGGGCAGCAAAAATCCGGCAGACTGCCGGCGCGTTACTGGGTATTATGGTTGGCGCTGGTTTTGGGCATCTCGATTGAGTTTTGCACCATCTACTGGGGTTCGGATTTCATTGAAAAGGTATTGGGGCTTACGCGGGATACTGCCACCCAGACAGTCAGCCTGTTTTTGATTGGCATGATCATCGGGCGTTTCTTTGGGGGAAGGCTGTTGCAGCGGATTTCCGCCAGGAACATCCTGGTGGGATCAATCCTGCTGGGGGTGGTTGGTTTTGGGCTGTTCTGGACCGGGTTGAATCCGGTTGTAGGACTGATTGGACTTTTCTTGATGGGTCTAGGCGTGGCGAACTTTTACCCGACTATACTTTCGCTGGCAATAAAATCGGCGGGAGCGCAAAAAGGGCTGGCAGGCTCGCGGGCGACCCTGGCATCGGGCGTGGCGATTTTTTTCCTGCCGCTGATACTGGGTACGCTGGCGGATGGGATCGGGATCAAGCCGGCGTTTGCGATCGTAGGCGGGCTGTTTGTGCTGCTGGCGGTGATGTTGGTGGTTGCTGACAGGATGAAGGGATCATGGCAGGCGGAGACACAGGAGCGAGCGGATTAAGGCTTTGAGGGAGATCTTCAGCCTACCCCTGCAAAAGAGGTGTGGGTGCAAGCAAAGGGGAGGCTTCGCGCGCAACCGCACAAGGTATGGATGCCAGTTAGAACAAGATTTTCTCAGAGAGCGTCCTGTTCAAGTGCCGCCAGAAATTCAACGGGCTGCATGACCGGGAGAAGAGCAGGTTGATAACCCTTGATATTCCGGGCGATAAGACAATCTGCTTTGCATCGCAGAACTGAAATCATCTGAACAGCATCCTCAAAGTCGCGAAAATCAAGATTAAGGGACTGCTCAAGGGTACGTTGATCAACGGGGACGATTTTGATGAATTGCATCAGGTTAGTGATAACTGCACGGGCATCCGCGGAGGATTTGGCTTTCTGGATCAGATAGAATAACATGGTAACGCTGTGCGCAGCAACGTATCCATCGACAAGGCCAGTTTCCACAGCAGCCAGCAGTCCGGCAGAATTCTCAAAAAACGGCTCATACTTTTGCAAAACGTCCAGGATAATATTCAGGTCGATCAACACGGAAGGTTTATTGACCATACTTCTCATCCAGATGCTGCTTGTAATCCAAGACTGAGACGTTGGAAGGTAATATTCCTGATAACTTGCGGACGATCGGGGCATCCTCCAAGGGTGAGTGGTTAGGAATCTGGCGCAGGTAGGCTTCGATAAGCTCAGTCAGGGTGGTATTGTTCTGGGCAGCATATCGTTTGAGATTTTTCAACAGGTCACGCGGGACCCGGGCAGTCAATTTAGTACCGTTCATAATGTATCTCCTGCCGTACATAATACAATGAAATTGTACGGCAATTATCGTGTTAACCGGTCTGAAAGGAGAGGATGGAATGGGTGTGTTTAACTGATGAGCAGCTCCAGAATCTCTGAGTTCGCTTGTCATTTCAAAGCAATTCTTCTGAATAGCCGCGGCATAATGTAAAATGTCATCAAGTACCATCTTCACCATCACACCCAGGAGGTTGACATGAAAGCACTGTTCATCGGGGGCACCGGCACGATCAGTTCGGGCTGTTCAAAATTGGCATTGGAGAGAGGTATCGACCTGTACCTGCTCAACCGCGGGC
>JBAQMM010000022.1:0-4833 GCA_049302815.1 Anaerolineaceae bacterium
ATTTTTACACCTCACTCAAACTTTATCAGCAAGTGAGCCACATGTGACAGCCATCATGATCATAAAAACTGCTTTCATCGGCAATCAGACACATAAACGAACCAACAAATGCATATATTGCCAACTCAAAATGATCAAAAGAGTCGTTTTTTCACAAAAGAAATTTAGATGCAATTGCCCTGCTGGCATTACACAGCAGCATCATTTCGAGGAGAACCTATTTTTCCAGGTCGTTGTTGCTATGAAACCAGGTGGGGTGTGATTTTAGTTGGCCGCTCCATCATCGCGATCGCCAGAGTGGGAAGATTCTGCAGTTACTTAACTGATCTAACTGATTTGAAAAATAGAGACCTGCGGTCCCTCCCATGCAAACGAGGTATGGGCGCAAGCAGAGGGAAAGCTTCGCGCCAAGAACCCCGGTGCGAACAAAGAGGAGACCTCTGGCCAAACGATCGCGCATGGTCAGGAGACCAGCGCGAACAAAAAAGTATCGATGGCTTGAAAGTGTCGGCGCTTTATTCAGACAATTCAGGCGAAGAGAGTTAATAACCTCACCTCGATGGTGTTCGAGCGCACATAAAAAGGAGATTGCTTCTCTGCGATCCCAATGACAAATGAGGCGGAGAGAGTGGGATTCGAACCCACGGTAGTCACTAGGGCTACAACGGTTTTCGAGACCGTCCCATTCAACCGCTCTGGCATCTCTCCGTTTCAGACTCATGATTATACATGAGTTTTACAGTTCAAAAACATCCCCTTTTTCCGGATAAGCAATCTCCGGAAGCTCCGGATGCTCCGCCAGCCTGTCCTTGAGAGCCGTGAAGGCTTTTTCCTCCCCGTGGAAAAAGATGATTTTCTTGAGAGTGCCCTTGCTGGCAAGGGCGTACTCCACCAGCATGTCCTGCCCGGCGTGGGCGCTCAGGCCGCCAATGGTTACGACCTCGGCCTTGCGGTAATACTCATCCCCAAAGATGCGTACCTTGCGTTCCTGGTCCGCCAGACGCCGACCCAGGGTATCAGGTGCCTGCCAGGAAATGATCACAATGGTATTACGCCCGTCCTCAATATTATTGGCGAGGTGATGCAAAATTCGGCCATTTTCCGCCATGCCTGATGCCGAAATGATGATCATGGGCTCGTGAAATTCGTTGAGGGCTTTGGACTCATCCACACTGCGGGTGAAATACAGGTTGTCAAAATCCAAGGCCGGGGTGCGGTGCTCGGCAATGAAGCGCCAGGTTTCCTCGTCAAAACACTCTGAATGCTTGCGGTACAAATCTGAAGCGTTCACCGCCAGGGGGCTATCCACCACCACCGGGATTTCCGGAATATCCCCGTTTTCAATAGCATCGCTCAAATAGTAGCACAGAGTCTGAGTGCGCCCAACCGCGAAGGCAGGGATGATGATCTTGCCCCCCCGCCGGACGGTGCGGTTGATGGTGTCTTTCAATTCCTCAAAAGCCTCATCCTGGCTGCCATGCAATTTGTCGCCATAGGTGCATTCCATCATCAGGTAATCCGCCGCTTGAGGGAGCACAGGATCCTGCAGAATAGGCATATCATACCTGCCAATATCGCCGGAGAACCACAGCCGTTTCTGCTGACTTCCCTCAATCACATCCAGCACAATCGCAGCGGAACCCAGGATGTGCCCAGCATCCATTAGCCTGGCAGTGATTCCCGGAATGGGTTCGAATTTCTGCTGATACCAGACCGACCTGAACAATGGCAGCGTTTCCAGGGCATCCTGTTGGGTATAGAGCGGCTTGACCGGCGATAAACCCTGCTTGCGACGCTTTTTGTTGACGTATTTCGCGTCCCACTCATGGATGTGTCCGGAATCCCGCAGCATGATATCCGCCAGGTCCATGCTGGCGTTGGTGGTGTAGATCGGACCACTATACCCCTGCTTGACCAGGTTGGGCAAGTTGCCACTGTGGTCAATGTGTGCATGCGAAAGGATCACCGCGTCAATACTCTTTGGGTCGAAAGGGAAATGCAGGTTGACTTCGTAGGTGTCCGCCCGCCTGCCCTGGAACATGCCGCAATCCAGCAGCAATTGATGACCACCAAGTTCAATCAAATGCATTGAGCCAGTGACTGTGCGCGCGGCACCTTGAACGTGTAGTTTCATTGGTCTTCCTTTCTAAAGAGGGCGAGAATCTCGCTGCCGTATTGGTTAAAACGGCTCGGGCTGGACCGCATGGCTTTTTCCAGGCACTGCAGATCCTGCACAGGTTCCGCGGCAATGCATTCCAAAAGTTCTTTGGGCAGGATCACGTTGGAAGACAACCCCTGCGCCAAACCCACCTGTTTGCGCCATTCCCCAAGGATTTCCCGCCGCTGGACAACCTCGTCATCCCTGGCATGAAAATGGCGCTTCTCCACCTTGCCCGGTTCTTTGCGCCAACGGTCGACCGCCCGCATGATCTCCTTGCCATATCGTTTCACTTGCCCATGCGAGAGGGAAGGCAGCAGGTCCAGTTCCTGCGGATATTTAGGTTGGGTTTGGGCAATTTCCACCAGGGCACGATCGCTCATAATCTTAAAAGGCGGAATGTCTTGCTGCCTGGCAAGTATTTCACGCAGGTGGTTGAGGCTTTTAAGCAGGCTGAGGGCTTTGGGTTTCATCCCGTTGATCCCGCGTACCCGCCAGAAATCTTCCTCGTGATTTTTCATAGCATGGGTTTGCTGTGCGAGGGCGGCACTATCTTCCAGAACGATCTCCAGGCGTCCCTTTTGTTCCAGCAGGGGCACCAGGATATCCCGCAACACGATCAAGTAGTGCGAATCCGCTTGGGCATACACCAGCATTTCAGGTTTAATCGGGCGCTTGCCCCAGTTGGCGCGCTGATATTTTTTATCCAACTGCACGTCCAGGTACTTGTCCAGCAGCCCTGCCAGGCCCAGGTTGGTTTCGCCAAGTGCGTTGGCAGCCAGCATGGTATCGAAAATATTTTCAAACAGGAAAGCGTAATCGCGTTTGAGGCAGGTCAGGTCATAATCACCAGCATGGAAGACCTTTTGGATGCCCGGGTTGGCAAAGACCTCGCCGAGAGCATTCAGTTGATCAAACGCGAAAGGATCGAGCAGGAAGTCCTGCACACGAGAGGAGAGTTGAATCAGGCAGACTTTTTCCTGGTAGGCGTGCAGGCTGTTGGATTCGGTATCCACCGCGATGGTAGTCTGACCCTCCAGGTGTGCCACCATTTGTTGAAAGGATTCTCCCCCATCAACAAAGATAGGCGGTTGCATTGCAGGCATCGGCATGGAGTTATTATAACCTCATATAAAATATACAATGTATCTCACCGGCCGGACGGTCTGAAAAGGTTCATCCCCAAGAAAATTTACAAGCTAGCTCCGGCACCGAGGGGGATTTCGTTGATGCGCCCATTTTACAAACAGGTATAATTTTCAGAAAAAGGATCGGAGTTTAGGCATGCGCGCAGTAGTCCAACGAGTCAGCCAGGGAAATGTGGGTGTTGGTGGCAAGGTCATGGCAAAAATCAGCTGGGGGTTGGTGGTGCTCTTGGGGATCGGTCCTGCCGACACCGAGGCAGACGTGCGGGAATTAGCCGAGAAAGTGGTTAACCTGCGCATTTTTGAGGACGCGGAAGGCAAGATGAACCTTTCCTGCCTGGATGTCAGCGGAGAGATTATCGTGGTTTCGCAATTTACGCTCTACGCCGATACCCGCCGCGGACGTCGCCCTTCTTTTACGGATGCCGCCAAACCCGACCTGGCAGAACCGCTGTGTGATTTCTTCACTGCCACCCTCAGGGAAATGGGCGTCCCGACCCAGACCGGCGTTTTTGGGGAACATATGCTGGTGGAGATCCACAATGACGGACCGGTCACCATCCTACTTGAGCAACCCGCCCGAGATTAAGTCGGCTCTGACTCTTGGGGGTAACCTGCGGCATCCGCATCAAGTGCCATTGGCTCATCAGACAGATTCTCAAATGCAGCTTCTTCCCGGTTTTCTTCAGCATCTGTGATCTCGACTTTCTCCTCCATGCGCATCTGACCCCGTAAAAAAGCGCCGTCTTCGCTGCTGAAGGAGCTGGTGACCACATCCCCCCAGATCCTACCGGTTGAGCGAATTTCCAGCTTGTTGCAGATGATGTTGCCTTTCACCGCGCCTGCCACAATCACCGTTTCAGCTTGCAGGGTTTGGCAGGTTACTTTGCCAGTCTCTCCAATCACCACCAACCCATGCATGGCAATCTCCCCTTCCATGGTACCCTCAATGCGCACTCCGCCTTTACCGCGCAAATCACCCTTCCAATTAATGCCGGGCCCGATGACCGAAGTGACCCGTTCGGTGGCTGGTTCGGTAATGAAACTGGCCGTTGTCTTCTTTTTAGCAAACATCATCATGAATCTTTCCAAAGGTAAAAATACAGGTAGTAATTAATTATATCCCGGGCTGGCCGCCTGAAGTGAATTCAACCAGCGATTCTCAATTTGAATTTGTCAAAGTTCATCTACAGTGGTTCCCGTAAATCAAGCAGCCACTGACAAAGCTTATTTCATATAAACGGGTTAAACAGTTTGAAACACGCTTCGTCTGAACAAAAGAGATAGCTACTACGGTGTGCCCGACAGAAGAGCACACCAGAAAGGAATGTTGAGGCAATGCTTGCCAGAATTCCCAAAGGGCTTTTCCATATTGAGAATTACTGGAATTCAACAATCCTGAAAAAGAATCGGCTACGCGCAGATCACCGTTCAAGATGTCACAGCTTCCCTCGCTGCGGCGCGTTGGTTTCCTCCCCCAGCAAGCCCGGCACCATCAGCTCGTTCACCTGCCAGCGCCAGGGCATGGAC
>JBAQMM010000023.1:0-21426 GCA_049302815.1 Anaerolineaceae bacterium
GGCATGGAGAAGGAACTCGTACAGCGCGCCGGGCTTCCTTTCAAAGCCATCCCCGCCGCAGGAGTCCATGGTGTCTCACTCAAGAAACTGCCAGGAAACATTGTGAAATTATGGAAAGGTTATCAGAAATCAAAGCAAATTCTCAAGGAATTCCAGCCGGATGTACTTCTTTTCACAGGCGGCTTTGTGGCAATTCCCATGGCTCTGGCAGGCTTGAAACGACAATCCCTCTTGTTTGTTCCAGATATCGAACCAGGGATAGCGCTCAAAGTGTTGGCCCGCTATTCCGATCGCATTGCGGTGACTGTGGCAGAGTCCTGCAAGTTCTTTAAACACCAGGAGAAAATTACTGTGACCGGCTATCCTTTGCGTGATGATTTGAAAAAGTGGAACAAGGCTGAAGCGCTTGCTTATTTCCAGTTTGATCCGCTCATCCCAACGGTTTTATTCCTGGGCGGCAGCAGTGGTGCCCGTTCCATTAATAACGCTGTAATCTCGATGGTCGAGACGCTCATTCAACATTACCAGGTCATCCACCTGACCGGTCACCTGGATTGGGAGATCGTCCGCAAGAAAACCGCGCATTTAGGCCCGCGCTACCAGGCTTTTCCCTACCTGCACGAGATCGGCGCAGCCTATGCCGCTGCGGACCTGGTGATCTCGCGTTCGGGAGCGAGCACCCTGGGCGAGTATCCTTATTTTGGTCTGCCCGCCATCCTAATTCCTTATCCTTACGCCTGGCATTATCAAAAAGTGAATGCTGACTACCTGGTTGACCGCCAGGCGGCTCTGCTGCTCGAAGACGCAAAGCTCGGCACAGACCTCTTGCCAACCATTACTGCCCTGATGAATGACCCCCTGCGACTGGCGCAAATGCGCCAGGCAATGTCTGCCCTCTCCCAACCGGACGCGGCCGCAAAAATTACAGCCCTGTTGTACGAAATGGCAGAAGCATGAAGACGGAGATAAAAAGATGATCAGTCTGACAGTACTCTTCTACATCCTCGTCCTCCTTTTCGTGCTGATCGGCGCCATGCGCGGCTTTGCCAAAGAAATTGTGGTGTGCGCTTCGGGCGTTATTGCCCTGTTCATCATCGAGATGGTGGTCCCTAAAGTCGCTGGCGAATTATCCGCGACAAAGCAGTTTTGGGTCAATTTCGTCGTCATTATTGTGTGTGCCTTCCTGGGCTACCAGACCCCTAATTTCCGCAAGTTCATCGATAGTGGCCGTTTTGAACGCGGCGCCTTTCGCGACATTCTCACAGGCGCTTTGATGGGCGGGGTCAACGGCTATGTTTATGTCAGTTCTATCTGGTATTTTCTGGCTCAGGCAGGTTACCCATTTCCCCAGATCACTCCTCCGGATCTCAGCACAGAGTTGGGGCAGACCGCCGAACGCATTCTTTCGATGGCGTTCCCGACCCTTATGCAACCGCCGGTGATCCTTTATGCCGTCGTCATCGCGTTTCTTCTCTTAATTGGAGTGTTCATCTGATGAAAAAAGTGCACTTCATTGGAATTGGTGGAACTGGTCTATCGGCCATCGCCTTGATGCTCCTGGACAGGGGCTATCAGGTGACTGGCTCAGACATGGCTGCCTCCACATATTTCAATGCGGTTACCGAACACGGCGCTCAGACCATACTTGGTCACAGTCCTGAGCTTGCCACCCAGGCAGACCTGATCATCCGCTCCTCGGCGATTAAAGATGACGACCCGGAAGTTCTGGCTGCCAGAGCCGTCGGTACCCCGGTGCTTAAGCGGTCGGATTTCCTGCAGGAACTGACCGCGGGCAAACAAACCCTGGCAGTGGCTGGCTCACATGGGAAAACCACCACCACAGCCATCCTGATCTGTCTGCTTGACAGCCTGAATCTGGATCCAAGTTTCATCCTGGGAGCGGAAATCAAATCACTGGGCACCAACTCACGAACCGGCAGTGGACTATATTTTGTGATTGAGGCAGATGAATACGACTACATGTTCCTGGGGCTCAACCCGACCATGAGCATCATCACCAATATCGAACACGATCACCCGGATTGCTTCCCCACCCCGGAAAGCTATGCTGCGGCTTTCAAAGCCTTCCTCTTACGGACCGATCCGAATGGCGCAGTGCTGGTGTGCGCCGATGATTCGGGAGTGACACATCTGCTGGAGATTCTGGAAGAAACCAGTGCACCAGTCCTTACCTATGGTTTCGCAAAAGGCACTGACTACCAGATTAACTCATGGTCCTGGGACGGACACGCCTATCAATTCTCGGTGGTTTACCTGCCGGATAAAGAAGGGGAAGAACCGCTGGGGTGTTTCACCATGAGCCTGCCAGGGAAACATAATCTCTCCAACGCGACCGCCGCCCTGGCAGTGATCCACCAACTCGGGCTTTCCGTGGAAGAAGCCGCAAAGGGTTTGGAGCACTTCAGCGGGACCGAACGGCGCTTTGATATTGTTCTGGATCAGGGAGGCGTCGTCATCATCAACGATTATGGGCATCATCCCACCCAGATCACCGCAACCCTGCAGGCAGCCCGGGAATTGTTCCCCGAAAAGACCCTCTGGGCAGTTTGGGAGCCGCACACTTTCAGCCGCACTGAAAAAATGCAAGCGGAGTTCATCACATCACTGGACCTGGCTGACCAGGTTCTGATTACCCGTATTTATGCTGCCCGTGAAGTCGACGATGCCTACACTCCCCAGTCCATTGCTGAAGCCCTGCCGGGTAAAAAAGGGCGGTATCTGCCTGATTTTGGCGAACTGGTGGACTACCTCATCAGCAACATGGCTCAAAATGATGTCATCGTAATCCTCTCGGCCGGCAAGGGACCTCAGATCAGCACGATGCTCAAGGATAGACTATCTCGGGGCGGCACAGCCAGTACATTGGAGGAGGCGAAAGCATGACCTTTCCAATTCGCAAACTTCAGGCGCTTTTCGGTGACAGACTGCAGGAAAACGTGCGCATGTCCAACTACACCACCTCCCGCGTTGGCGGTCCGGTGCTCGGATTGCTGCCGGTCAACACTCTGGACGAACTTAGATTTGCCGCCAACTCGCTGTGGAGCCTGGAAGTACCCTTCCGCATTATCGGCAGCGGTTCCAACATCCTGGTGAGCGATTCCGGTTATGGCGGCGTGGTCTTGCTCAACCACTGCCACAACATCAAGATTCACTCCCAGGAGGAGCAGCCCACCATTTACGTGGAGAGCGGCGCCAACCTCAGCAACATCGCCAGGCAGTCCGCCCTGCGCGGTCTGACCGGAATGGAATGGGCTGCCAGCATTCCCGGGTCTGTTGGCGGTGCCATATACGGCAACGCCGGGGCTTTTGGCTCAGACATCTCGCACTGCCTTCTTTCTGCCCAGGTTCTGTACCCGGACAAAGGCGAAGTCACCCTCTCAGTCGATCAACTGGATTACACCTATCGTAGCAGCGCCCTCAAACGGGATCGCCCGAATGTGGTGATTGTCTCCGCCCTATTCTCAGCCGCACACAGCACCAGAGAAGCAGCCTGGAAGCTGTTGACCGAAAACTCCGAAAAACGTCAGGCTACTCAGCCAACCGGCGCGTCAACGGGTTCCACCTTCAAAAACCCTTCTGGCAATTATGCCGGTCGGTTGATCGAAGCGGTTGGTCTGAAGGGGCACACTGAAGGGCATGCGCAATTTAGCCCGTTGCATGCCAACTTTATCATCAATGATGGCGGTTCCAGCGCGAAGGACTACCTCAAGTTGATCAAACTGGCACAAGCCCGCGTAAAGGAACAGTTTGGCATCCAGCTGGAACTGGAAATCGAACTCGTAGGTGAATTTGAAGATGAATAACAAAATGAAACTCGCCCTCATCTTTGGCGGCCGCTCCGGAGAATACGCAGTCTCCCTGATGTCCGCCCGCTCTGTAGCTTCAGTGGTGGATCCAGAAAAGTACGACGTTTTCCAAATTGGGATCACGCAGGAGGGTGTCTGGCTGACTGGTCCAGAGGCTTTGAGCGCGTTTGAAGCTGGTCAAACCGAAAGTTTGAGTGTCGCTGTGTTGTTGAACGAAGCTGGCAAAGTCTGTTTATACAGCCGCCTATCTGACCAGTTGACCTTTATCTCTGAAATTGATGTGGTCTTCCCGGTGCTTCATGGCACCTTCGGTGAGGATGGAACCATTCAAGGCTTCTTCGAAATCACCGGCGTTGCTTATGCTGGCGCCGGGGTGCTGGCGTCTTCCGTCGGCATGGATAAAGCCTTGTGCAAACATGTTGTTCAAAACGCGGGCGTTCCTGTTTTGGAGTACACCGTCTTCAATCGCAGTGAAATTCGCGCCGACTTGGATGAGGTGATACGGAAATCCGAGGCTGTGGCAGCCTACCCCCTGTTTGTCAAGCCTGCCAACCTGGGATCCTCCGTTGGGATCAGCAAAGCGCACAACCACGAAGAGTTGAGAACTGCACTGCTCAAGGCAGCCAACTTTGACCGACGCATCCTGGTAGAGCGTGGGATTGAAGCACGTGAAATTGAAATCAGTGTGCTTGGGAATGAACAGCCCGTCTGCTCCGTTCCAGGAGAAATCATCCCCGATGATATTTTTTATACATACAAGGAAAAGTATTTCAGCGGCGAACCGGAACTGATCATCCCAGCCCCTTTTTCAGAGGATCAAACCAAATTGATCCAGGAATACGCGCTGAGAATCTTCAAGGCAATTGATGGCGCCGGCATGGCACGCGTTGACTTTTTGGTGGATAAAGCCACCGGTGACCTGTACTTCAATGAAATCAATACCATTCCAGGTTTCACCAAGATCAGCATGTATCCAAAACTTTGGAAGGCTTCCGGCTTGGGATACGCCGCATTGGTGGACAAGTTGATTCAGCTCGGTTTGGAGAGAAAAGCTGAGCAGGACAAAACCGTGAGGAAGTTTGAGGAATAACATGGCTCAGAAACACGAGAACATGTCCAGGGCAGATCAGGTACGGGCGCGAAGGCAAATCGAACCCGTCCGCCGTAAGCCGATCCCGAAACCCAGCCAGAAATCCACGCGCAACGAAGAAAGTTCCGCGCACGTGACCACCCGCCGAGCTGATTCCGGGATGGCCCGCCCATCGCAAACCAGCTACACACAGTATCGCCGCAAGGTTTACGTGCCCACCAGCACACCGGGCAGCGAAATCCGCCTTCCCTCCATTCCAAACATTAAATTGGGTTGGAGAATTGTCTCCGGGATCCTGGTAGCGCTGGCAGCAGTAGGGTTATATATGATGAAATCATCAGACATGTTCGAAGTCTCAAGCGTGAACTTGAGCGGCGCGCAGCGTATTTCTGCAGAAGAAATTACCGGTAAATTGAACGTCACCGGAAAATCCATCATCGAGGTGATTCCAAGTGAAGTGGAGGGACAAATCCTGGCAGATTTCCCTGATATCAAGCAGGTTGAGGTCCAGGTGGAGTTGCCCGCCAGTTTCAATATTATTATTGAAGAACGCATCCCTGCCGTCACCTGGTTCGATGGAGACACAGCTTCATACTGGATTGATGAGCAGGGCTTTGCCTTCCCCATTCGGGGAGAAGCCACCATCCCGATGGCAGTCCATGCCAATGGAGAGCCACCCCGTCCACTTGGATATGTTGATCCCGCGGCAGCCACTCTCACCGGGGATGAAGCCACCATCCCTTCATCCGCAGGCCCGTCCGTGGATCCTGATTTTGTTACCACCGTACTCAAACTTCGCAATGTCATTCCTGCGGGAACCAACCTCCTCTATGACCAGGAAAATGGCCTGGGTTGGCTGGATCCTCATGGTTGGCAAGTCTACTTTGGCATCAGCACCACTCAGATTGACCTTAAACTGGCTGAGTATGACAAAATCGTTGAGACTATTCTGGATAAAAACTTGCAACCAGTATTGATCAGTCTCGAATTCTTACATGCACCTTATTACCGTCTGGAGCAATAACTATGGAAGAACCAATTGTAGTCGCAATAGATATCGGAACAACAAAAATCTGCACTTTGGTCGCCCGTATTGAAAACGGAACCAATCTGCGCATCCTGGGGGTCGGAATTGAACCTTCTCAAGGCATTCGCCGTGGAACAGTCATCGATATCAATTCCGCCTCTCAATCCATAGCCAGATCTATTGAGAAAGCTGAACGTACCTCGGGCTTTGAAATCAACAGTGCCCTGGTTAGCCTGGCGGGATCGCATGTCTCCTCGGTGAACAGCAGGGGTGTGGTTGGCATCTCCGGCCGGGTGATTGACCAGGAAGATATTTACCGCGCGCTCGACTCTGCCCAGGCAGTTGCCATCCCCCACAACCGCGAGATCATCCATGTGATCCAACGTGGCTTTATCGTGGATGGACAGGACGGTATCCGCCAGCCCATCGGCATGCACGGTTTCCGCATGGAAGTGGAAGCGCATATCATCACTGCTTCTGCTTCCACCGTCGAGAACCTGCGACAGTGCGTCTCAATGGCAGGAATTGAAGTATCCCAGTTCGTGCTGAATCCCCTCGCTGCCGGCGAAATTGTCCTCTCGGAAACCGAGCGTGCCATGGGCGTTGCCGTGGTTGATTTGGGCGGTGGCACCACCGACATGGCCATTTACATCAATGGTGACGTTTGGCACACCAACGTTTTGAGCGTCGGTGGCAGTCATGTCACCTCAGATATTGCCCAGGGCTTGCGGCTTCCCATCGAAATGGCAGAAGAGGTCAAGATTCAGCATGGTCATGCCGTCCTGGATGATATCGCCGAAGACGAATCCTTTAACATCGTTTCCTTTGGTTCAGACCAGAGCAACAAGGTCTCCCGCCGGGAGTTGGTGAATATTATCGAAGCGCGCGTGGAAGAGATCTTGATGCTTGTGCAGCAGGAAATCAAGCGATCGGGGTATGATGGCATGCTTCCCGCGGGTTTGGTTTTGACTGGCGGCGGAAGCCAACTGCCCGGGATTCGAAAACTGGCCACCCGCGTCACAGGACTGCCCGCCCGCATCGGGAAACCCGAGAAAATGGTGGGACTGACCGACCAGATCAGTTCCCCCGCCTATGCCACCAGCGTTGGGTTGCTGCAGTGGGCAATATTGATGAGTGAAACTAACCAGGTCGCAAATGAACGCCCTGGAAAGACTAAAAAGCCAACGGATATCAAAGCGGATACGATAAAAAATTGGCTGACCAAATTACTACCCTAAAGGTAAACCAAGCATTTTAAGAGGAGAAAATATCATGGATGCTAAACAAACTGAATCATTTGCAAGAATCAAGGTTGTCGGGGTTGGCGGCGGCGGTTGCAATGCCATCAACCGCATGATCGCGGAAGGTCTTTCCGGGATCGAATTTATATCGATCAATACTGATGCGCAGGCACTGCTTAAATCCAGTGCTCCCACCCGTGTCCGGATTGGCGACAAGTCCACCCACGGGTTGGGTGCCGGCGGCGATCCCAAGGTCGGGCAGGCTGCCGCAGAAGAATCGGCCGAGGAATTATATGAAGTCCTCAAAGGCAGTGACATGGTATTCGTAACCGCAGGTTTGGGCGGTGGAACCGGCACCGGCGCCGCGCCGGTGGTGGCACAAATTGCCAAGGAAATCGGAGCGCTGACCATCGGTGTGGTTACCCGACCCTTCTCCTTTGAAGGTGAGCGTCGCAGCAAATCCGCCGAAGAAGGTGCCATGCGCCTCAAGGAACATGCTGATACGTTGATCGTTATTCCCAACGATCGGCTGCTGCAAATCGTCACCAAGAATGTCGGGCTGCAAGACGCCTTCCGCATCGCCGATGATGTGCTCCGCCAGGGCATCCAGGGCATTTCAGAACTGATCACCATACCTGGTCTGATTAACCTGGACTTTGCTGACGTGCGCACTATCATGTCCGAAGGCGGCGCTGCTTTAATGGCTGTAGGCCAGGCATCCGGCGAAGATCGCGCGAAAATTGCGGCGGAACAGGCAATCTCCAGTCAGCTTTTGGACGTCACCATCAATGGTGCTCACGGCATCCTGTTCAACGTCACCGGCGGTCCCAACCTCTCGCTGTTTGAGGTCAACCAGGCGGCTGCGATCATCAAGGAAACAGCCCATCCCGATGTCAACCTGATATTTGGTGCGGTTGTGGACGAGAATATGGGTGATAACATCAGAATCACCGTTATCGCGACTGGCTTTGATCGAAATGCTCCTCCTGCAGAGGTGCAGAGCAGTTCTTTTTTTCAGGGAAACAATGGCAGAAAGCAGGAAAGGATTTTAAGCGCCAATGAATATGGAAGTCGCAGCGAACCTGCCCCAACGCAGGCGCAGCAGCATCCTACTGAAGCTTATTCCTACGCGAATATCGGTGATATCGACGTACCTGCATTCATGCGCAAGCGCCGTGATCAACAATCAGGCACCGGAAACTGATCCTGCGTGCTCTCCTCGGCATGCTTGTTAATGTAGACATCCTTCTTCCCCCCAAGAGACCATTGGGGGGAAAGCCTGCGATGAAAACATATGGGCTGTTTACGCGTTTATTATGGGTGATTCAATCCAAATGATGAGTTGACCGCTCTAAAACCATGGATTTTTCTGGTATATCTCCCCTCTCACCAGAATGCTGACCTCCATTTTGATCAATAAGGCTGCCTTTTTTACAGGCAGCCTTATTGCGTGCGACAAACCGGTATTAGATTTTCAGGCTGAAGCGATGGATATTTCCCGCTCAGTCAGGAAATCATTAACCAGATTTTTGACCTCTGTGTCAGTGACAGCCTGCAAAACCTTGGCGGCAAGGTCCTGGCAATCCGACTGGTCGAGCTTACGGATCAGTTGTTTGATGCTCGGAATTCGTGCCGGTGACATGCTGAACTCATCCAGACCCATCCCCAGCAAAATGGGCACAGCCAGAGGTTCACCAGCAAATTCCCCACACATACCGCACCATTTGCCGGCAGCGTGGGCGGATTCAATCGTGCGCTGGATCAGAAACAAAACCGCCGGATTGAATCCGCTGGCGAGATGGGCAACCTGGCTGTTGGTCCGGTCAACCGCGATGGTGTATTGAGTCAGGTCGTTTGTGCCGATGCTGAAGAAATCAATGCTCTTTGCCAGGCGGTCAGACAGGATGGCAGCTGAAGGCACTTCCACCATAATTCCAAACTGGACTTTTTCCGCGCAGGGTTTCTTCTCAAAGATCAGGCGACCTCTCTCTTTGTCAATCAAAGCTTTGATCTCGTAGATTTCCTCTTGTAGGGCAATCATGGGAACCATGATCCGTAGATCCACCCCTACCCCTGCCCTCAAAAGCGAGCGGATTTGATCGCTCAAGATATCCTCCCGACCGTGCAGCATGCGCACGCCCCGCCAGCCCAGAAAAGGATTAAGCTCCTTGGGAAAGTTCAGGTAGGGGATCTCTTTATCACCGCCGATATCCAGAGTGCGTACCACCACCGGCTGTCCTTGGAAGTGGCTGAATATTTGTGTGTAAGCTTCCACCTGTTCGTCTTCTGACGGCATGGTGTTGCGGTGCAGGTACAGGAATTCAGTCCGGAATAAACCCACCCCTTCAGCGCCATTTTCATGGGCAAAGCTGGCATCTTCATCGCTGCCTATATTGGCAACTATTTCCACTGTGCGGCCGTCTTTGGTGCACGCTGGTTCAAATGCCACTGTCAGAGCCTCTTGCAGTGCCTTGCCGGCTGCCTCCTGCCTTCTGGTGAACTTATCCAACGTGTCCTGATCCGGATTGACGATCACTATACCGGTATTTCCGTCCACAAGTACCAGGCTGTCTACGGGAAGAGTAAGCAGATCGCTGCCCAAACCCACCACAGCTGGCAAGCCAAAGGCTTTCGCCAGGATGGCCGTATGTGAGGTTGGTCCGCCTTCAGCGGTAAGGAATGACAAAGCCAGGCGTTTATCCAGGCTGACGGTGTCTGAGGGAGTCAGGTCACGTCCCACCAATATAGATGGTTTGATTAGCTGAATCCCACCGGCATCCAGACCCATCAGATGCCGCAGCACTCGTTGACCTACATCGCGGACGTCCATCGCCCTGGCGGAAAGGGTCGGATCAGGGATCGCTTCGAGTTGCTTGGCAAAAAAATCGACCGCCTTCATCCAGGAGAATTCCGCGTTTTTCCCAGCCTGAATTTCACTTTCTGCCAGAGAAATCAACGACTCATCTTCCAGGATCATCATATGGGCTTCGAAAATTTCAGCTTCATTATTGGAAGTTTCGGATTGGATCATTTTCTTAAACTCAGCCAACTCCACTCCAGAAATAGTCCTGGCCTCGGTAAGACGGGTAATCTCATTTGGAACATCTTTGATCTCATATTCCGGAACAGTCAGCCCCTGATTTGCGACTTTTGCAACAGGACCTTTCGCCAGCCCCGGGGCTGCTGGAATGCCTTTTAAGACCAGTGTTTCAGTCATATTCGTAAACTCTCCTTTACTCATGGACAAAGTGTTGAAAACAACTCAATTTTTTGATCGGAGTAGATTATACCCTTGTAACCGCGATGTATGAGAAAGGAGCTGCATCATTCCTGGCCGGCTCCATTTTTTTGCCGACTATTTTTTCGGTATAGACGGATATTTATACAAGTATTTCGTATACCTATCAGGTTAACCTTAAAGACTTACAAATTTTAAGATGCAGAATGGGTGTTGCCTTGTTTATCCGGCAGGTTTGTGCTAAAATCAAGAACCGCATAGATTGGGGGAAATAATCTGTTTACCCCTATATATGGGGGTAATTATTTTTTAGGAGCAAGGAATGAATTGTCCTTTTTGTCAGCATACAGATTCGCATGTCATTGACACCACCAAGGATTCTAGGGGCGGAATCCGCCGGCGCAGGGAGTGCGATTCCTGCCATCAGCGCTTCAGCACCTACGAACGTCCAATATTAACAACCCCTTTGCTGATCAAACGCGATGGAACGCGCGAAGAATTTAATCGGGATAAACTGCTGCAGGGCCTGCGGATCGCTTGTGCCAAGCGCCCTGTCTCTGCCGCGGCTCTCGATCACCTGATAAGTGAAATTGAATCAGAACTTCATAAAAAGGGACGCTCCGAAATTAACTCCCGAGTAGTTGGTGATCTGGCGATTAAAGGATTAATGGAACTTGATCATATCGCCTATATTCGTTATGCCATTGTTTATCTGCGCATGGACGACCTGCATACCATTCGGAACGAAATAGATCATCTTCTTACTGAAGAAGAAAAATAAGGAATTATTATGACCGAATCAACCCTGACATCATCGGGTTTGTTGTCTACTCCCACCCTTCCTCAAGGTCTTCCTACGATCGAGTTGAGTGAAAATTCCAGGCAAATCCTGTCCAAACGCTATCTCAGATTGGGAGCCGATGGCCAACCCGTGGAGACCATCGAAGAGATGTTCTGGCGGATCGCCTGGCATATTGCCGATGTGAAAGGGGAAACAGAGCCAACCGAAGAAACCGCCAAAGCTTTCTATGCGATGATGGTTTCCAAGTCCTTCTTCCCCAACTCCCCCACTTTCACCGGAGCTGGCACACCTCTCGGGCAGCTGGCCGCCTGTTTCGTCCTGCCTATCTCTGATGACATGGGCAGGGCGTCCGACGGCATCTTCACGACCCTCCGCAATGCTGCCCTGATCCAGCAGACCGGTGGGGGCAATGGTTTTAACTTCTCACGCATCAGACCAAAGGGTTCCATCGTAAAAACCTCCGCAGGGCAGGCTACCGGTCCGGTGGGTTTCCTGAAAGTCTACGACAACGCCTTTGGGGAAATCGCCCAGGGCGGCACCCGCCGGGGCGCCAATATGGGCATTCTGCGTGTGGACCACCCGGATATTGAGGAGTTTATCCGCTGCAAAACCAGCGAAAACGCGATCACCAATTTTAACATTTCCGTAGGCATCACTGACGCTTTCATGCGGGCGGTTGAGGCGGATGAACCCTGGGAACTGCGATTTCCAGACGTGAACTCTCCTCTCTACAAAACTTTCAATGGCACGCTGGAAGCAGCAGAGCGGGCTGGCGCACCTATCCTGACCCATAAAACCGTCAGCGCCAGGGAGCTTTTTAATCAGTTCGTCACCCAGGCGCATCATAACGGCGAGCCAGGCGCCTTGTTCCTGGATGCTGCCAACCGTGCCAATCCGGTCCCCCATTTGTACGACCTGGAAGCCACTAATCCCTGCGGCGAGCAGTGGTTGGGACCCTACGAAAACTGCTGTCTTGGTTCCATCAATTTAGCCCAGCACTTTGGTGAAAATGGAACGGTTGATTGGGGGAAATTGCGGCACACCACCGAGTTGGCAACCCTTTACCTCGATCACGTGGTGGATAAAAACGCCTATGTGCCGGCAGTGCCTGAATTGCGTAAGTCTGCGCTGAACGCCCGCCGGATCGGTCTGGGAATTATGGGTCTGGCGGACATGATGTATCACTGCCGCGTGCGCTACGGATCAGAGAAATCATTGGAATTTTGTGGTCAGGTGATGGAATTTATCCGCTACCACTGTATGCAGACCAGCATCAGGCTTGCCAAAGAAAAGGGTGCCTTCCCTGCCATTCAAGGCAGCATTTACGATCCCAAACATCTCACCTGGACCCCGCCCATACCGATGGAAGCCTACACGCAAAACTGGAACCGTCCGGGTCTGGACTGGCAAATCATCGTGGATGGGATCAAAAAGTACGGCATTCGCAATGCCGCTCAGACGACCATCGCCCCAACCGGAACGATTGGCACGGTGGCCGGATGTGAAGGGTATGGCTGCGAACCGGTTTTTGCCTTAGCCTACACCCGTCATGTGAATGACCACGGCAAGGACTTGCAGCTCAATTACATCAGCCCGCTCTTCCAGGCCGCGCTCGACGGTGCCGATCTTTCCCCTGAGGTCAAGGAAGAGATCATCGAACAAGCGCTTGAAAGGGGCTCCTGTCAGCACATTGAGCAGTTGCCCCAAGAAATACGCGATGTATTCGTGGTGTCATCCGATGTCACCGCTGAGGAGCACATCCGCATCCAGGCAGCGCTGCAGAGTTTTGTTGACAACAGTCTAAGCAAAACTATCAACTTCCCGGCTGGTACCAGCGTGGAGGAAGTCGCTAATGCTTTCAAGTACGCCTGGAAGCTGGGATGCAAAGGCATCACAGTTTACATTACCGGCTCGCGGGAAAAAGTGGTACTGGAAACCAAAGCCACCATACAATCCAAACAGGGTGTGGAAGAACCCAGACTCCTTGAGCCCCAGCTTTATGGTGAAAATATAGAAGCCCAGTTAAAATTCTGGAAAGACACCAAAAAGCCCCGCCCGCGCATCCTGAAAGGGTACACCTACTCTATCGAAACGCCCCTTGGCAAGGCTTTTGTCACAATAAATGAAAATGGCGGTGACCAACCCTTTGAAGTGTTCGTCAACACTGCCAAAGCCGGTTCTGAAACTGCCGCCCATTCCGAAGCCATTGGGAGGCTCATCTCCTATGTACTGCGCATCGCTTCTCCAATTGAACCGCGCGAGCGGTTGAAAGTAGTCATGGAACAACTGGCAGGCATCGGAGGCGGCAGGTCGCTTGGGTTTGGACCCAACCGCGTGCGGTCGCTCCCGGATGGGATTGCCAAAGCCCTGGATGAATACTTATATCAACAGCACTGGGAAAAAGAGAGCCTGCCAGACCCTGATCCGGTCGATCAGCTTCCCATTCCTGGTCTCACAGGTGGTGTCAACCCCATCGGGGAATTATGCCCCGAATGCGGTCAGGCGACTCTGATCAACGAGGAAGGCTGCCGTAAGTGTTATACCTGTGGTCACAGCGAGTGTTGACCCAACAAAGGCACCCGGGAAGTAAACATGTCTGAATGGCAGCACACCCAGCTGAACACCGGGCATCACCCAATCACTTACCTTCGCACCAGCGGCGAAAAGCCGCCCAACCTCCTCCTGCACGGTTTTACTGAGGACAGTTTCACTTGGCATGAGACCTCCCAAAGCCTGGAAAATACTTATGATTTGATCGGTCATGGGCATTCTGAGCACCCGGCACCCGCAGGGAAAATTGGCCTCATGCAGGACCTGGCAGACTTGGTTAACGCTCTCCCCCTCGAAAAACCGCCTTTATTGGTCATTCTCTGGGCACAACGATTATTGCAGACTACGCCCTCAAAAACCCTGAAAAAGTGGCGTATCTGGTGTTTGAGGATGTTCCTCCCTGGTTTGATCAGGCGGTTTTGCCGGATATTCCCCAGGATATTTATGCTTCGAGCAATCCTTCTCGCATTGCCCGGCTGACGAAGACAACTTTGGATGAGGCGCTTACCTACAGCCGTAACAGCCACCCCAGCTGGGATGAAAACACCCACCTGGTCCGGGCAGAATCCAAGCTCAACTTTGATCCAGCCTGGTTTCGGCAGTCTTGGCAGGTTCAGCCGGCCTGGAAGAATCTGGCGGATAAAATCACCTACCCCAGCCTGCTCATCAGTGGAGATAACCACCTGGAGAGTCTGGTCTCACCCAAAATGGCTCAGCGTGCCCAGGAAGCCATGTCATCTCTGAAATGGACTCACATTCCGGAGCCAATCACTTATCCATTGTGACCCAACCAGTGCAATTTCCGACTATCCTTAAGCAATTCTTGAACCAAAACTACCCACCTAAAAAGGCGAAAACGTGAACCCGAAAAAACACTCAAAAAAATTTGTATTGATGGCTGGCAATATCGGCAGCGGTAAAACCTCATTGACCCGGCTGCTGGGCAACAAATTGGGATGGCAGACTGCCTATGAATCCGTCGCAGGGAATCCCTATCTTGCGGATTTTTACGCGGACATGCGTAAATGGTCTTTTCACCTGCAGGTATATTATTTAGGCAACCGCTCCGTGCAGCATCGCCAGCTGGCTGCCTCCCCACAATCTGCCATCATTGACCGCAGCATTTACGAGGATGCCCACATCTTCGCCAGAGCTTTATCCGAAATGGGCAACATGACCGAGCGGGAGTACCAAGCTTACCTAAGCCTTTACGAAGTGGTGGTCAGCAACCTGCCCAAACCGGACCTGCTGATTTATCTCAAGGCACCGGTTCCGGTATTGATGAAACGCATTCAGAAGCGAGCCCGCTCCATTGAGGACAATATCTCCGAGAATTATCTGGCACTGCTGGATCGTTTTTATGAAGAGTGGATTGACAGTTTTGACTTATGCCCGGTTCTCACCATCCAAAGTGACGCGACGGATTTCGTTAACAAAGCTGAACAGTTGGACATAGTCATCAATCACATGATGGATCGTCTGTCTGGCACCGAAAAAATCATCCTGGATTAGTTAGCACATCAGCTGGCAATTAAGATTTTTCTTGTATGACTGAAGAACTTTGGGCGGGGTCCTCCACCATGTGAACACATGGTGGTATTGTTGGAACCGGTGAATAATTTGGTCCTCATATCAGAGGAAATATAGGCGAAAACTGCCCAAAACCGGAGAAATTTTATACTGTTATTATTACAGGATTATTTAATTACAGGATGTTATTACCCTTGACAATCAATACCATGTGTGATTTAATTCAGCCGTTCACCGATTGGGTGCCCCCCTCACCCAGTCGGTGAACATTTTTAATCCTGCCATTCCAATTCGTAGTCCCCTATACTAACGGTATCGCCTTCTTCGATGCCGGCTTCGCGCAAAGCTTTTTCGATACCAAGCCCCGCCATAAACCGCTGAAACCGCCGTGCCGACCCGGGCTGTTCCCAAAAAGTCATGGCTGCCACCCGCTCAATGGCTTTGCCTCTGACTATCCACACATCACCTTCACGGGTGATGGTGAAGGCGTTGTGGTCTTCTTCCGCCCTATAAACAGGCAGCTCCGATTCCTCTTCCACCAGCGGCGTGTTTTGCACGATTTCATAGGCTTTCCACATCAAGGTCTTGAGATTCGTTTGCGCGACCGCTGAGACCGGGATCAACTCCACGTTCTTTTTGGCAAACCTTTGCTTAAGCTGGTCGCATTTTTCCGAGACATCGGGCAAATCCATCTTATTCAAAACGACGATCTGCCGCAGCTGACCCAGACGTTCATCAAACAACTCAAGCTCCTGGTTGATCTTTTGGTAATCCGCATAGGGATCTTCTGAAAGACCGTTTAAAACATGAATAAGCACCCGGGTGCGTTGAATATGCCTTAGGAAGTCGAATCCAAGCCCTGAGCCCTCATGCGCACCCTCAATCAGACCGGGGATATCTGCCAGGACCATGGAATGATCCCGATCCAGTTCGACCACGCCGAGGTTTGGCTCCAGAGTGGTGAACGGATAATCCGCCACCTTGGGAGTGGCATTGGTTGTGGCTGCCAAAATAGAAGATTTGCCCGCGTTGGGTAGTCCAATCAGGCCGACATCCGCGATCAGTTTCAGTTCGAGCCGCAGATTAAAATCCTCACCCGGCTCCCCCTTTTCAGCGGTAAGGGGCATCTGGTTGCGCGAGGAGGCAAAATGCTGATTACCCCGTCCTCCCCTGCCGCCTTTCGCCACAGTTAAGCTCTGCCCGGGCGTGACCAGATCTCCCATCAACTCGGTTGTTTCGTCGTTATACACTATGGTTCCCGGTGGGACCGGGATTACCAGGTCTTGGGCGGATTTTCCTGAACGGTTGTTGGCACCGCCATTTTTTCCGTCATCAGCAGTGAACTTCTCATTGAATTGAAACTTATTAAGGGCATTCAGGGTCGGAACGACGCGCAATACGACATCCCCTCCCTTGCCCCCGTCTCCTCCATCTGGACCCCCTCTGGGACGGTATTTTTCGCGGTGCATGTGCACCATACCATTCCCACCCTTACCAGAATGGACTGAAATTAGAACTGAATCAATAAACATGGCACATCCTTATGTTAAAACCCTTATGTGTTAGTCTATCATAGATCAGGGGTCAGGTGACCCTGACCCCTGTGCATTTCCTTTTACTTACCCCAGGTTCGCGCTTACTTGCCAAACTTCTTTTGAAGAATATCGGTGAGGTTGGGCTTGCCAATCTCTTCCAGTTCGTAGCGAACGCGCTGGGAAGGTTTTGTAATCTTCATCACACGGGTGAGATCGATCGGGGTGCCGATCACGACTATGTCCACATCGGCGTTCTCGATGGTCTCCTCAAGATCTTTGATCATCTGATCACCGTATCCCATCGCAGGTAAGATCTTGCCGGTGCCTGGGTACTTTCGGTAGGTATCAATGATGCTGCCCACAGCGTAAGGGCGAGGATCCACGATCTCTGCTGCTCCGTAACGCCGCGCAGCCACATAACCGGCGCCGTATGCCATGCCGCCATGCGTAAGGGTCGGACCATCCTCAACAACCAGCACACGCTTGCCGCGGATGGCATCCGGATCGTCCACAAATATAGGTGAAGCGCCTTCGACCACCACTGCGTTCGGGTTGAGTTTGTAAAGGTTTTCGCGAACGACAATCACGTCCTCTGGGTTGGCGGTATCCACTTTGTTAATGACAAAGACATCCGCCATGCGCACGTTGGTTTCTCCAGGATAGTATTGCACCTCATGGCCGGGACGATGCGGATCAGCAACGACAATCAACAGATCTGTGGCATAGAAGGAGAAATCATTATTGCCGCCATCCCAAAGGATGATGTCAACTTCCTTTTCAGCTTCGCGCAGGATGGCTTCATAGTCCACGCCAGCGTAGACAATCACACCATTATCAATATGAGGTTCGTATTCCTCCCGCTCTTCAATGGTGCACTCGTGTTTGTCCAGGTCAGCGTACGTGGCAAACCGCTGCACTTTTTGTTTGACCAGGTCTCCGTAGGGCATGGGATGACGGATCGCGGCGACTTTGTATCCCATTTTACCCAGGATCGAGGCAACTTTTCGGGTGGTCTGGCTCTTGCCGGAACCGGTGCGCACAGCACAGACAGCTATGACGGGTTTGATGGACTTAACCTGAGTCACTTTAGTACCCATCAAGCGGAAATCGGCACCCAAAGCGTTGACCTCGGAAGCCTTGTGCATTACGTAAGTATGCGGCACATCACTATATGCAAAGACCACTTCATCCGCCTTCAGATCTTTGATCAATGCGGGTAATTCAGATTCAGGATAAATGGCAATTCCATCGGGATACAGCCTGCCTGCCAATTCAGCCGGGTATTTGCGTCCTTCAATATTAGGAATCTGGGTCGCAGTAAAAGCTACAACTTCATATTGTTCATTGTCGCGATAGAAAGTGTTGAAGTTGTGAAAATCCCTTCCAGCGGCCCCCATAATAATGGTGCGGATACGACTCATATGAAAAAATCTCCTTTTCTAATTCTTGGTTAACGTTGTCCCTATTTTACATCACTTGTGGAGCCTTGATGCCCAACAAGCTTAATGCGTTCTCCAGACACACTCGTGCCGCTGCCACCAGCGTCAGCCTGGCAGAACGAATTTCCCTGTCCGCGTTGAGAACCGGGCATTGATTGTAAAAATCATTGAAAGCTTTCGCCAGATCATAAGCGTAGGTTGCCACCAGGGAAGGTTTGAGCTCTTTAGCCGCCCGCCCTACTTCATCCGGAAGTTTTGACATTAATTCAATCAAGTTGACTTCGCTGGAATGAAGCGCATAGTTGAAACCTTGCTTTGGTTGAACAATTTCTGTGGTCTTTCGAAGGATGCTGTTAGCCCGGACATGTGCATACTGGATGTATGGGGCGGATTGACCGTTGAAATCCAGCGCACTTTTCCAGTCAAAAGTAACCATCTTGGTGTTTTCACGGGAAAGCATCGGGTACTTGATGCTGCCAATGGCGACGGCTTCGGCAATTTCCCGCATTTGTCCGGGGTCAAGGTTGGGATTCTTCTCGCGGACTACCTCCAGGGCGCGTTGGGTCGCCTCCCGGATCAAATCATCCAGGAGCACCACTGTCCCCTCACGGGAAGACATGGTCACATTCCCAGGTAAATTTACGATCTCATATGCCAGGTGAAAGATGCGGTCCGCCCAGGGATAACCCATCAAAGCCAGGACCTTGCGGATTTGTTTCATGTGCAGGCTCTGGCGCACGTCAATGACGTAAATGGACTGGTCCAGGTCATACTCTTCGAACTTCATGATCGCCAATGGAATTTCCTTGGTGGCATAAAGCGAGGTTCCGTCAGAGCGCAGAATAACCACCACGCGGTATTCTTCCTTCGTGCCCAGGATCTTGTCCAGGTTGATGATCACCGCATCTTCAGGGCGCCCATCCTCCGCCAGCCCTGACTTGATCAGTTGATCCACCATCACCTTTCCGGGCTCTTCCACTTCGCTCTCGAAATAGATACGATCAAAATGCTCTCCCAACAGCTCGTACACCTGCTCAAAACCCTGCAGAGACCATTCTCGGGTCTGCTTCCATAAGGCAACCACATCCGGGTCGTGACGATCCCAACGGCTGAAATACGCACGCACCTCGGCTTCAAAATCCGGGTCTGAGACAAAGCGGCGGTCTGCTTCTGCAAACAAATCTCCCATCCAGCGGGTTTTATCCTCCGCCGGTTGTTCTCCCAGATGATATTTCTCGTAATTACATAACCATTTGATCACATGCAAACCGATATCGCCCAGGTAATTAGCCCGGATAACCGGTCTGCCACTGGCTTCCAGGATATTGCAGGTGGCGCCGCCCAGGATGACGTTGCGCAGATGACCCACGTGCAGAGGCTTGTGTGTGTTTGGATTGGAATATTCCACCATGGTGGCTTTCCCGACTGGAGTCGTGTGCCCGTAATTCTTTCCCCCGGCAAGCACTTCCTGTACCACTTTACTGGCGTAGTCACTGGTGGAGTAATACAGGTTTAGGTAGCCCCGCGTTGCTTCCACTCTGCTGAAACCTGCCGGTTTGTCCAGGTATTCCAGCAATTGTTGCGCCAATACCTGGGCGTGCTGCGGAACTGGAGCCTGCCTGTGGGGGTCTGCTGCTGCCAGTGGGAAAAGTGGAGCGCCGATGCCCCATTCCCCGCTGAAGGGGATATTGCGCCACTCCAACCTGTTGGTTGGCAACAAATTTTCCTCACAAAATCGGTTGACGATCTGTATTAAGTGCAGTTTTTCCTGTTCAAACATGCGGTCATTCCCTGTGGTCAAGTTTTCTGGATTATATCATCCAGCCCCCGGAAAACCCATCTTTTTACAGCTGGCGGCTTAACAAAAAATACGGGAGCCCAATGGCTCCCGTTGAAAAACCTGATAAATAATTCTTACTCTGCGATTGCGTTAAATTTTTTCATCAAACGAGACTTGCGCCGCGCAGCGTTGTTCTTGTGAATAACGCCCATAGATGCAGCTTTATCCAATGCCTTAATGGCATTAACTACGTCCACCTTGGCATCGCCGGCATTCTCGGTTTTGATTGCAAATTGAGCCTTGCGCACAAAGGTGCGGGCAGAACCGCGGTAAACCCGGTTGCGCTGTCGCTGGACCTGATTTTGTTTGTTTCGCTTGATTTGTGATTTAATATTTGCCAACTTCGTCCTCCGAACTAAAACTTCTTAATTACAAACCTTTATTTTACAGCAGTTTCGAAAAATGTCCAGACCAATTTCAGCCCAGTTTTGTTTTTTTGGGGGGTTTTGGTTGACTTTTCCCCCTGATTCCGCTATGATGCAGTTGCTCAGGTCAGTTGGGTGCGCGCGCTGCCCCTCGCGGGCAGTGAGGAAAGTCCGTACACCATAGAGCAGGAAGCCAGGTAACCCCTGGAGAGGTGCAAACTTTTGGATCGGGCCACAGAAACATACCGCATGTCTATGACATGTCAGGGTGAAAAGGTGGTGTAAGAGACCACCGGCATGGGTAGTAATATTCATGGCCAGGTAACCCCCTTCCGGTGCAAGGTTAAACAGGGAAAAGCATTCCTCGGAATGCCAGAGTCTGCTCGGCTCTGTTGATCTCCGGGTAAACCGCTCGAGTGCCCTGGTGACAGGTCACCCAGATAGATGCCCACCCACGACAGAATACGGCTTACAGACTGACCTGAGCGGCCATTTTCCGTTGTAAATCTCCCTTTTAACTTGTATACTTGGAGTTGAAAATCGCCGAATTGTGATGAAAAAGACCTCTTGCAAGAAAGCTCTTTTAATCTCAGTCGTCAGCCTGCTTGTGCTCTCAGGCTGCTACATGCCAAGGCGGCCTGCTACCACCCTTACTATCACCAATCCAACTTCCGCCGCCACCCTTGCGCTTTACCAGGAAATTTACATCATCAGTCAAATACGCTCCGAGGATGGCTGGGGCATGCTTGAACTGTATATCAATGGTGAACTGATCCGCTTTGATACTTCCGCAGACCGCACGCAAAAATTCACTGAAATCAGCCAGCCCTGGATCCCGACCAGTGAAGGACCGACCCTGATCAGCTTGATTGCTTATGATTCGAACGATAAACAGATAGCAGCGGCCGAGGTGGCGGTCTTAGTCTCAGCGACCGCGGCAAC
>JBAQMM010000024.1:0-2719 GCA_049302815.1 Anaerolineaceae bacterium
AAATTATGGCAAGGTCAGGGCATTAAATGAGATTGACCTCTCCATTCAAGGGGGAATGTTTGGGCTGTTGGGTCCAAACGGTTCAGGGAAAACAACCCTCATGCGCATCATTTCAACTTTACTGCCATTAAGCACCGGAGCTGTACATGTTGGGCCTTACGATGTAACCCGCCAGCCGCAAGAAATCCGGCAACGACTGGGGTATATCCCTCAGTCATTTGGCTTTTACAAAAGCCTGACAGCCATCGAAATGCTGGATTACATCGCTGCGATGAAAAACTTATCCGCGCACAACAGGTCAGAGAGAATTACCTCAGTAATTGATGAAGTAAATCTGACAGAGGTAGCCAGACGCAAGATTGGCACTTACTCAGGCGGAATGATCCAGCGTTTGGGAATCGCGCAGGCACTTTTAGGGGATCCACAAATCCTCATCGTCGACGAACCCACTGCCGGATTGGACCCTGAGGAACGAGTACGTTTTCGCAATTTATTCGCCAGCCTAGCGGAAAAGCGCACGGTTGTGCTTTCAACTCACATAGTGGCGGATATCGAGGCAAGTTGCTCCGCCTTGGCGGTGATCTGCCAAGGAAGCTTGATTTTTTCGGGTCAGCCGCAGGAAATGCAGCAAAAAGCGCGGGGGCAGGTCTGGAGTATGACGATCAACTCAAGCGACTTCCCGGATTTCGCGGACCGCTATCAAGTCATTTCCAGCCGCCAAACAGATCACCAGGTATCAATCCGTCTGCTTTCTCAACAACAGCCGGGGTCAGGTGCCGTTCTCTTGGAACCCGATTTGGAGGATGGCTATCTTGCGTTGCTGGCAACCCACCGCCAGGAGGTGCAAGATGCGTAGTACATTCAAGCGTTTCGGTCGCGAGTACCGACTGCAATTGAAATTGATCGTCGGACATTGGTCCTATTGGGCAATGCACGCAGTATTTGCCATTTTAATGATTGCCCTTTTTGGCAATCGAAGTGATCTGGCTGCTGAGGGAATGCTAACTGCTTTCCTTGGTACAGTCGCTGCCGGTTTGATCATGCTGGTCTCGATGCTGCTTTCCGGTCTGGCTGCTTCGCGATCCAAGCAGTACCACCTTTCAGAACTGGCGGAAACTTTCCCGACCGGCGGGGAGATTTTGCTGGCTGACTGGCTGGCTTCCTGCACTGCCGGGTTGGGCTTGCTCCTTGAACCTATTGCATTGGCTGCTTATGTCGGTCCCTTTGATTCCTTGCTAGCCGGTTTATTTCCTTTCTGCTGGTACACGCTGGCAGCAGCGCTGTTGGGGTCTGCGTTTACCTGGTGGTTATCCAGCCAGCTGAAATTCCGCCGCTGGGTTTACCCACTCCTGGCGGCTGCCTGGGCTGCGTTCTGGATAGGACCCATGTTCCTTTCCAGGGCTGGGATCATGCTGACCCTGATAGACATCCCCACCCGCATGCAGAACGCAGATTTTGACGAGCTTTTTGGTCGGTTGGAACCGGCGGCTCTGTCCGGTTGGTTCTGCGCCTTCCTTTTCAGCCTGGCGCTCTTTTTCCTGGCGCTGGCATTTTGGAATCAACGCTCCAGACGTTTTAACCAACGGGTGTGGCCAGGCTTGCCCTTAACCGTGCTTTCGGTGGGATTGTGCATTTTTTGCGCCACGCAATTCTCTGATGTGAAGGGGGATTTAGATCAGTACACTGTTCAAAACCCCTACAATCTATCGGAAGCCGCTCAATTCTACGGAACGTTAACGGATTCTGAGCCAAATCCTATTCAAAATCCTAATAATCTGCCAGCAGCCTCTCAACCAGGAAACGGACGGATAGAGAATTATGATGTCAGCGTAGAGATGTCCTCTGCCAGCTTGCCCACGATTACGGTGAAGTTCACACTCCGCAATGATGGCGATACTGCAAAGGATACGTGGAATCTGGGCTTGAATCATCATTTCAAGATCATATCTTGCAATTACCCCGTTGTTCGCGATCAAGATTCGCTGCAAATCCAATTGCCAGCTGCCCTTCAAAAGGCACAGAGTGTAGAGGTTTCACTGGTTTATGAAGGGGAATTCACCACCTATTCTCCGGGTCCACAAATTCCGGTGGCGAATCAGTTTATCGATCAGGAAAAGGCACGTCTGGGATTAGATTCATTGTGGCTGCCGGTCGCCGAGGGTCAAAACCTGGAAAGCCTGGTTGCAGAGGGAATGTTGGTTGAACCGGTTTCCATCCACCTGGTTGTGAAAGCCCCACAAGGGGTAAATACCTATAGTAATTTGACCGAAGTTGCGCCTGGAGAATATAGCGCTTCAGAAACGACCTGGGTTTATTGGGTGGCATCTTCACGGCTTACCTCCCGCACCCTTGGTGAAATGCAAATTTATGGCACAGCCAGCAGTATTGAAATCGCCAGCCGCCACACCGCAGAAATTGAAAGCTTCTATCGCATGGTTCAGTCCTTCTTTCCACAGGTGAAAGCCAACCCCGCTACTTTGTTGTTGTTTGATTCGAGGAACGGCATGGAAAACGATCTTACAGTGATCGATAACCGACCCGTTTTGGTCATCCCGCGGATATTCTTTGCCTATTGGGATGATTCAGATGATTCAGCAAAGATACGCACAACCGAAGCGATTGGTTCTGCTCTGATGGAAGATTTCTACCAGATGAGCGGCGGATCCAACCTGGGAATGCAGGAAATGGATTCCCTTGGACGTCTTCTCTGGGTGTATTA
>JBAQMM010000025.1:0-2045 GCA_049302815.1 Anaerolineaceae bacterium
ATATGAGATTGTTACGGCCCGTTTGTTACAGGATGTCAATCCCATATCTCTGACACTGCCAATCTCAGAGCTGGAGTTTAAGGTGTATACCACAGATCCGCGCTTTGGCATCTTCAGCGACGGAGAATTCTCACAGAGGTTGGCCGAGCTGCAACCGCTGGAATTGTGGGGTGTGTTTGACGGCCACAAATTTTTCATTGGCAATTTTTACCTCGACACCTGGAAATCTCCTGCTCAGTATCGCTACGAATTCCGCGCGGTGGACTTGATTGGGTTGTTGGATAAAACCAGCTATGATGGGGGATTCTGGAGCACACCAACGGCTACGAGCACCATAATCGGGCAGATTTTAGATCAGCACTACATTTCTCATACTGAGGACCCGGCCGTTGGCTCTATAATGCTCAAGGGATGGACCCCATCAGGTACTTTGAGAGAGGCAGTGCAGCAGGTGGCGGTGGCTGCAGACGCGACAGTACTGAGTACTCAGTATGGGGGGTACAGTCAGTGCCGGCGAGGGAAAGCGCGTGCTGCGCTATCTGGTTGGTGTGATCGGGTTGTTTGTTCTGTATGCCGGGTTGGGCAGTCTTTTCCCAAAAGATGCCGGCTTGTGGAGCGCTGTTCTGCGCTACCTGCGCTATGCACTGATTGGGCTGTGGATCAGCTACCTGAGCCCGTTGCTGTTCGAAAAGCTGAAAATCGGAACGATCCAACCTGTTGACCATTCAGGGGAATGATGGTCCGGCCTGTTTTCCGATCGCCGCGGGAAGGTTCTTTACTCCGGAGGCTCGCTGGGGTGCCTGTGGCATTTGATCCATAAGCAGGTCAGACACACTCCACAGAGCCTGAGAGTGTAGCATCAGGCAGGGTTGTCAGGCAGAACTTTTGACCGGCAGTTTTTTCTACGACACCTATTTTTGAGATGGGAAAAGTTGGACGACTCATCCTCACTCTACAACAGCAAAAAACGGGAATACTTGATGATCAGGTCGGCTTTCCACCACTCGCGGGCGATCAAGTACTCCTGTGGATATTGACTCCAATTCCAGGTGATATCCCAAGTGCCATCTTCCTGGCAGGTATCGTGGATAAATTCTTTTTCGGCCTTTATGGCCTCTGCAAAAGGCGCCTGAAATTCCCTGTTGCCCACTGTGAAGACCGTGGAAGGCCTGAGAACGTATTCTGACCAGCGGGCTGGATCACCAACCAATATTCTGGCAAGATCTTTTTGAATCTTGCCCTTTAAACGCTCCAGATCATCAGAAGACCATCCACCGGTTCGCAGATCTTGGTAAAGGTCTATGAAAAGAGGCAGTTCATGCATATTCGGCTCCGCCTCCAGGAGAAAATAATCCAGAGCATTGTCGATGGCACCCCCGTCGTCCCCACCCAATCTATACAAGTATCCCAACAGGGCGGCAGTAGGATTGTAGCCCCAGGTGGCATTCTCCTCGTTCTCATAATGCCACCAAACCGCGTGGGGGTGCAGATTGTTGCTGGGAATCAGCGTTTTCCAGGTGCCGTCCGGCCTTTCGCGGAACAAATAATCAAGCATTTTCTTGATCAACGGAAGATCAGGATCAAAGCAATCAATTTCCCGCAGGATGGTGGTAGCCTTCCAGGTTTGAATCGGGGAGGAATTCGGATTCCAGTTGTCGGGTTCCAAAGCATGACCAAATCCGCCATCCTCGTTTTGATAGAAAGCCAGTGCCTGAAGCACTGCCGTTTTGGAACCATTACCGAGGAAGTACTCCCAGCGGGCGAGGTCGAGAGGTCGGGCGTGCAAGTGCATCCAGTGATCCTGTTTGGTCATTTTCAATCTCCCAAAAAATGTCGTTATTGGCTTCACACGTGATAATTGTCCGAGATCAGCATGCTGCTTATGGTTTTATTGAAAGTTAATTTTACAACCATTTTGGGAAACTTCAGCCCAGTTCCTGGCATTACCAGGGCAATCGCATCTTATGTCTGACAAGCTTTTTTTGCCATTTTTGTGTTCGATTTTTACACCCCACTCAAACTTTATCAGCAAGTGAGCCACATAT
>JBAQMM010000026.1:0-18709 GCA_049302815.1 Anaerolineaceae bacterium
AACCAGTAGAATAATCCTCAAGACTGAAATCATATTCTGCGTACGGGAGCTTTCCTGATCCATTTCTGAGTCTCCTTTTGCTATTGGTTTCTTTTTATATTTGCTCTTTTAATATATCATAAAAATGAAAAAATGTTAATAATTTTGAGGTCTTTTGAATCAATTATGAGCCGAAAAGTAAGACTGAAAAAGGTACAGGGCAATCGAATCTTAAATCGCAAAATATAGAAAAAGTTTCTGCCATTTCTGTATTCGATTTTTGCACCTCACTCAAACTTTATCAGCAAGTAAGGTACACCTGACAGCCATCTTAATCGTAAAAGCTATTTTTATCGGCAATTAGACACCTAAACGAACCAAAAAATGCACATAGCGTCAACTCAGAATGATTATAAATGTCGTTTTTTCGCAAAAAGAAATTTAGATGCGATTGCCCTGGTGAAGGTACTGCCAGTCAAATACCCAGGGAAAGAACGTGGTAAAATTTGTATTCGTGACAACACCTAACGCAACGCAATTGCGTTTTAAACAATAAAAAAATCTCAGGAGGACTTATGTCAGACAAAAAATGGGTTTACCTGTTCGATGAAGTTGAACAGGCAGAAAAATACGCTGGAAGTTGGGATGGCGTTCGTGGATTACTTGGTGGAAAGGGATCCAACCTGGCTGAAATGGTTCGGATCGGCGTGCCGGTACCCCCCGGTTTTACCATCACGACCGAAGCCTGCAATGCCTTCCAGGAAACGAATAGTTTTCCTGAGGGGATGTGGGATCAGGCACTGGCAGCCTTGAAGGAAGTTGAGAAAAAGGCTGGCAAGAAATTCGGGGACCCGACCAATCCTTTGCTGGTTTCCTGCCGTTCCGGCGCCAAATTCTCCATGCCCGGCATGATGGACACCGTTTTGAACATCGGCATGAACGACGAAACTGCCCAGGGCATGGTTGCTCTGACCGGGAACGATCGTTTTGTGCATGATTCTTACCGCCGCCTGGTTCAGATGTTTGGCAGTGTGGTTTTGGGCATTGATGACGAAAAATTTGATGAGGTACTGGACGCTTATAAAGCCAAAAAAGGCGTGAAACTGGATACCGAACTCAACGCAGAAGACTGGAAATACCTGACCGGGCAATTCAAAGAAGTGGTCAAACGGGAGATAGGTTTTGACTTCCCACAGGAACCGCTGGTTCAACTGGAATACGCAGCTAAGGCTGTGTTTAACTCCTGGAATTCCAAGCGTGCGATTGACTACCGCCGCCGGGAAAATATACCGGACAGCCTGGGAACCGCAGTAAATATCCAGACCATGGTCTTCGGTAACATGGGTGATGATTCCGGCACAGGTGTGGCATTCACCCGCGATCCGCAGACCGGTGAAAACGTCATGTTTGGTGAATATCTCCTCAATGCCCAGGGCGAGGATGTGGTTGCCGGCATCCGCAACGCCTCCAAGATCGCTGGTTTGAAAAATGAAATTCCTGGTGCCTATAATACCTTCATGGACATCACCCGGAAATTGGAAAATCACTATCGAGAAATGCAGGATGTGGAATTCACCATTGAACGCGGCAAACTGTGGATGCTCCAGACCCGCAATGGAAAACGCACTGCCAAGGCTGCCATCAAGATTGCCTATGATATGGTCAATGAAAACTTCATCACTAAGGAAGAAGCGATCAAACGCGTCACCCCCGAGCAGGTTGACCAGATGCTGCATCCGCAATTCTCAATTGAAGAAAAAGGCAATGCCAAAAAGAATAAACGCTTCTTTGCCACGGGCGTCAATGCTTCACCTGGTGCGGCAGTTGGTCAGGTCTATTTTGATGCGGATACTGCCGAAAAAATGCATCGTGATGAGAAAAAAGACGTTATCATGGTGCGTCCATTCACCAAGCCTGATGATGTCCATGGTATGTTGGCTGCCAAGGGCATCCTGACCAGTGAAGGTGGAGCCACTTCTCATGCTGCAGTGGTTGCCCGGCAATTTGGCGTGCCGTGTATCGTTGGCGCTTCCATGGTTCAAATTGACATGGAAAAACGCGAAATGGTCTCCAACGGCATCCTGGTGAAAGAAGGGGAATGGATCTCGCTGGACGGCGCCACCGGCGAGGTGTTTATCGGTAAGCTGGATTTGACCACCCCGAACGTTACCGAGCAAAAAGAACTGATGGCCCTGCTCGAATGGGCGGATGAAATCTCCCGAATGCAGGTATGGGCTAATGCAGATTACCCGAAGGATGCCCGCCGCGCTCGTGAATATGGTGCCAAGGGCATTGGGCTTTGCCGCACCGAGCACATGTTTTTCGAAGTGAGCCGTTTGCCGCATGTGCAGGCGATGATCATGAATGCCGAAGGGACTCAAAAGAAGCTCAACAACGTTGAGGCTTTGGAATCCGCGCTCAAAGCTGGCCGTCTGGAAGGCCGTACCCTGAAGGATGAGGATAAGGCTGCCTTGGAGGCAACCATCGCCAAAGATAGGGAAGTCATTGCCAATGATCCGGGAGCACAAGCCTACTTTGGCGCTTTGGATTACATCCTGCCCCTGCAGCGCTCTGATTTCTATGGGCTGTTTGAAGCCATGGATGGCTATCCGGTGATCATTCGGTTGATTGACCCACCCCTGCATGAATTCCTGCCCTCGCTCGAAACTTTGCTGACTGAGGTCGCGACCATGCGCGCCAAGGGCGAAACCGAAGGTCTGGCAGAAAAAGAACATCTGCTGGAGGTCGTGGAAGGTCTGCATGAAAGCAACCCGATGATGGGTCTGCGCGGTATCCGCCTGGGGATTATCTATCCCGATATTATGAGGATGCAGGTGCGTGCCATTTTTGAGGCAGCCTGTGATGCTTCCCTCAATGGCATTGTTGCCAAACCGGAGATCATGATCCCATTGACCGGACACGTCAATGAATTGAAGGAAGTCCAACCAACGTTGATACAGATCGCCAAGTCTGTTATGGCGGAGAAGGGTATCACCATCTCCTACAAATTTGGAACGATGATTGAGATCCCACGGGCTGCTGTGACTGCTGATGAGATTGCTACCCTGGCTGAATTCTTCTCCTTCGGTACGAACGACCTGACCCAAATGACCTTTGGCTACAGCCGTGATGACGCTGAACGCAATTTCCTGGTGGAATATGTGAATAGGGGCATTCTGCCCAAAAACCCATTCCAGCAGCTGGATCGCGATGGCGTTGGCAAATTGATGAAGCAAGCGATCATCGATGGTCGCAAGGTTCGCCCGAACCTCGAGGTTGGGATTTGCGGCGAGCACGGCGGTGATCCGAGCTCAATTGAGTGGTGCCATATCATTGGTAACAACTACGTGAGCTGTTCTCCGTTCCGTGTTCCGTTGGCTCGTCTTGCTGCAGCGCAGGCTGCCCTCAAGAATCCTTAGACTGGGATAAGTTCATTAAAGCAAACAGGCGGCTCTTATAAAGAACCGCCTGTTTTTTTGTTGTACTCAAGCTATTTTCTATAAATCCGGGCATAATGCGCGTAGATTTCAACGATCTTGCGGACATAATTACGGGATTCAAGGTAACGAATTGACCCTAAAAAGAGATCCGGGTCGTCTCCTGCTATTTCTTTCCAATCACGGGCGGATCCCGGACCGCCGTTATAGGCTGCCAGGGCAGCGTAATAATCCCCATCAAAGGCATAAAGCTGTCGGCTCAGGTAATTGGTTCCAAGCGTCAGATTATAGAGAGGAACCGTCAGGTCCTCCGCGCTAAAATCGGGCGGGTAATTGATTTCACCGGCGATTTGTGCAGCGGTTTCAGGCATGATTTGCATCAATCCCTGGGCACCCGCTGAGGAGGAGGCGAATCCCTCAAAACGACTTTCCTGATGGATGATACTGAAGATCAACAGGATGGGAACGTTGTAGTCCTCAGCTGTGGCTTGAATCCAGGGAAGATAATAGGTTCCGTACTGAATGTAATCAAAATAGGCTGGAAGATTGGGCGCCAGGGCAGTGTCGCTGTATCCCGCCAACGTGGTGATGGTCTGGCTGGCTTCAATGGCAGAACGGTACAAGCCAAGATCAAGGAAAACCTGAAGCAGCCGAAAAGTGTTGGCGACATCACCGGTCTGATCATTCCGCAAAGATTCGAATTCGTCCCTGGCTTCAGCATACATTCCTAGTTTCCAAAATTCACTGCCACGGACGAAACGGGGATCATTGTACAGTTCCTCACTGTAATCAAGGTTAACTTCAGGGGGCAGGTTGAAGGAAGTTCGTAGCCAGGCGGCAGCGGCCTCGCGGGCTTTGGACAGGTCTACAGTTAACTCCAGTTGGCTTGGAGAGGCAAATACTGGCTGATTTTCCAAGAGTTCCCTGGCTCTCAGCCCGTAATACCCTGACGGATCCGCCTGTACGGCAGAATTCCAATATCGGATGGCTTTCTCTTCTTCTCCCAAGCTTTGGCTCACTTTTCCAAGCCATAAGTAGGAGCCGGCAATCTCAAGCGGTTCCAAAGCCAGCAACAACGCCCGGTTGAGGGACATGGTGGATTTTTGCATGTCTCCCCTCCGGTAATGCAAAATGCCGGCAAAAAACGAACCTTGAAACGACTCATCTGACGAGGGATAGTCAGTGCCGATCCTATCCCAAATCTGGGCTGCCAACTCCAATTGACCTTCGATTTCGTAATATCTTCCTGCGCTGAAGAGCAGGCTGGGAGCATAGCTGGCTTGAGGTTGCTGCGCGACGTAATCAAGCGCCGTTTTTGCTGCCAAGGCAGTATCGTCCATGTAGGCGTCTTGCGTATAGACAATGTCCTCAATAGCGTGGACAACGTAGCTGCTGCGAGGGTAATCTTCAACCAGGCTGGCCCATATCCCAATGGCTGTATTGTCTTCGGCTGTACCGCCATTACTGTTCCATGTGAAGCGTTCTTCTGAATTGAAACTGGCTTTTTCGAGCCCGGCTGCCCGAACCGCCAGAGCTTGGTAGTATAAGGCTTTATCCTTCTCGGCGCCTGTCCCTGCCAGGTAGCGCTCAAAGGCGTCATTTGCCAGGTCATACTGCCCGACAAAGTAATTGATCAGCCCTCTTTGGAGGTCATCTACCGGTTGGTTGGCCTCGATCAAGGCTACCAAGGCAGAATAAGAATCATATGCTTCCGGGTAATTATTTACCGCGTCTTGAAAGTAAGCGTAGCCTTGCTCAGTGTCGCCCTGATTCAGCATAGCCCTGCCAAGCAACAGATCCATTTGCGCTTTGAAGTAGAGATCGTCCGTCTGGTTGTACTGGTCCTGGTAGATTTGGATTGCCAGATCCGGCTGACCCAGGCGCTCATAGCAAGAAGCCACTTTCTGACCCACTGCCAGGTTGGCGCCCAGAGCAGATGCAAGATACGCCTGGGAGTATGCCTCCAATGCCTGCTCATCCTGTCCCAGTTCCACATACAGGTTCCCCATTTGCTCATAGACATAGGCATCCAAAACACCCGGTCGCTTTGCCAGGTAGGTTTGGTAACTTTCCAGAGCTTCCTGATACTGGTTCTGGTCCTGATCTATTTGAGCCTGGAGGATCAGCGCCCTGATGCCCGGCAGGGTATCCGGGTAAGTGGCAATCAGGCTTTGTAGAAGGAGCTCGGCGTGAAATTGATCATCCTGCTTGAGATAGATGAGTGCCTGCCCGTACCAGCCGATGGGCTGTAAATCCGCGGAATTGGTGTTGGCTGCCTGCTGGTAAGCCGCGTAGGCAGTCTGGTAGTCCCCAAATAAAAGTGCGAGATCAGCGTCGGCAAGTCTGGTTTCTGTGTCGGGCGCTTCATCAGCAGGTTCAATGACTGCGGGAAGACTTGTGGCAGTGGCTGTAGGGACTTGTTCAAGGGTTGATGTTGGAGAAGGGGGTTCCAAAGTGGGGAGGCAGCCGGCTGAAAAAACTGAAAAAGCCAGGACGACCGCAATCAGATTACGCACACGTTTCAGATTCATGGAGTTTTTATAATGGAAAACGGGAAGGTTGTCAACCTCCCGGCCTGGTGAGACTACTCTGAAGAATATTACCTGAACATCTGAAGCACTTACTTATGGTCTTTACTGGGTTTACTGATAATATTCAACATTGATGTTTATATCACCAGCGTAAGTTGTTATTTCTAACATCCCAAGCAAAAAAGGGTTAACATGGTGCTCGGATCTGTAGACTCAATGGACAATTTGTCTTTTGACATAGTAGAGCACATATTGACCTGACTATTCCATCGAAAAGAAATTCGGCACATGCACGGGATTATTTGCATGAAGGTTTAAGTTATGCAGGGATATCAGAATAAATAGATTTACCGCACCTATGTATCTGGGAAGTATTTACTCCAAATTTGTGTTCCACCAGACAGGAGTAAGAATGGTAAAAGACTTATATTCCATGCTGTCAATTCTGACTTCATCAGCTTCGTCTGCAAGCGGAACAACAAATAGTTGGCTATATGTTCCGATAATATCCTCAGTGTTTTGAAAACCAGTCACCAGAAGTTGTTTTCCATCAGGGAACCAACAGATGGCAGAAATGGAATGGTAAGAAAAAATCTGATTAATCTCACCAGTCTCAGTATCAAGAACTGAGAGATCATCTCCAAGAAAAGCTGCAATCTTATCGCCTTTTGGGGACCAGTTTATGTTCCCACCTAATTGTCCGAATGATTGCACTTGCGGATCATCCAAATCTAAAATCGAAATGGCTTCAGGATTGGAAAAAGCCAGTTTTTTTCCATCAGGAGACAAGGCTAATTGTTCATACTCTAACCAGTTAAATCGTTGGTAAACCGGCTCTGTCAGGCTATTGCGAACGTCGAGGGTCAAGAGGATTTGCCCATCAGCGGATAAGACTGCCCTTCTTAATTATTATAAAAACCTTATCGCTTCCCGCCCTCCCAGACAAGGAAGGGCATGTTTACTACGACCCCAGATTTGGTCGTGGTCAATTTTCCCTCCGTTTCAGCTTGGAGGATTTCGGTTTCGGATTTTAACTCGGTTGCGTTTATCCCATCAGCCCATTTGGTTAAAATGATCTGGCGAAGCGGTGTATAACCATCTGTTCCAGGTGGATTGTTGAACACGTCTGGCTGGAAACCCAACGGTCCTTTGCCAGGTAATCCATTTTCAAAAACATAGACATTTGCCAATGCTGTTTCAGGCACTTGAGCTAACGAAGGAACATAAATGACGGGGGAATTCATCATGTTTGTCAATTTTTCTGCAATCCCTGTATCAGACGCTTCTGTGTGAGTAAAGTAAATTTCAGCACCTTCTGCATATGCTCGCCCTGCTGGAACCTGAGCAAAGCTACCAGTGCTCTGCGTCTGTGTATTGCAGGCTGCCAATAGTACCAATAATGAGATTATAGTAAAGATGATTACTTCCGTATGGGTGGATTTGAAAATATTTAACATTGTCAGACTCCTATAGAAAATGGGGTTACTAAATTTCCTTTCTCCGCAGCCTTAGGCTGTTGGTTACAACAAATACACTACTGAAAGCCATTGCACCAGCAGCCAACACTGGAGCAAGATAACCAAGTGCTGCGGTAGGAATGAGAATGATGTTATAGATGAATGCCCAGAAGAGGTTCTGTCTGATGGTGGTCATGGTGGCGCGTGAAAGTTGGACGGCACGCGCAGCTCCTCTCAGGTCGCCACTGATCAATACAATGGGTGCTGAAGCCATTGCCACATCCGCACCGGTACCAATGGCGATACCAACATCTGCCTGGGCTAATGCTGGGGCATCATTGACACCATCACCTACCATGGCAGTCACAAACCCCTGAGTTTGCAGTTTCTTGATTTCAGCAGCTTTATCTCCGGGAAGTACTTCTGCCAACACTTGGCCAATACCAACCTGTTTGGCAATTGCTTGTGCGGTTTGCTGGTTGTCACCAGTCAGCATAGCAACTTTGATTCCCATCTTATGAAACTGCTGGATCGCCTCAATAGACCCTCCTTTTACTGTATCCGCAATTGCAATTGCACCAGTGATGTGTCCATCGATAGCAACCAAAACTGTCGTTTTACCTTCTCCCTGCAATCGGGAGACTTCAGAGGTGAATTTACTGGCATTCAAACCTCGTTCAGCCATCATTCTCGGACTACCGATAACCACATGAAAACCTGCAACCTGTGCCTCCACGCCGTGTCCGGCTGTAGCGCTAAAGCCTTCCGGTTCGGAGAGTTTCAGCTCTCGGTTACCAGCTTCAGCCACCACAGCTTCGCCTAATGGATGTTCGGAATCTTTTTCTACTGAGGCAGCCAGACGCAGCAACTCGTTTTCGTCAAAGAGTGGGTCTTGAACGACTATATCGGTTACAGAAGGCTGACCTCGAGTGATTGTCCCGGTCTTATCAAGCACGATCATCTTGACATTCCCAGCACGCTCTAACGCTTCGGAGGTTTTGAGTAAGACACCCATTTCGGCACCTCTACCAGTTCCTACCATTACAGCTGTAGGGGTAGCTAAGCCCATCGCGCACGGGCAAGCGATCACCAATACCGCCACCATGGCGATCAGCGCGCGTGTGAATTCATTGACATCGGAGTTAACCGCGAGAGGTGGTCCAAAAAGCATCCAGGCTGCAAATGTTATCAAGGCGATACCTATAACCGCAGGGACAAAATAACCCGCGATTCGATCTACCAGCTTTTGGATAGGTGCCTTTGACCCTTGTGCTTCTTCCACAAGACGAATGATCTGTGCTAAGGCGGTTTCCTTTCCAATCTTGGTGGCTTCAAATTTTATCAAGCCTAACTTATTCAAGGTTGCACCAATGACAGTTGCTCCAGGACCCTTTTCTACTGGCATTGATTCGCCAGTGAGCATGGATTCGTCTACCGAAGAGCGGCCTTCAATCACAACACCGTCCACAGGTATCTTCTCGCCTGGGTGTACTATGACCACATCTCCGACCAATAGATCTTCGATCGGAACTTCCATTTCCTGCTCATTACGGATGATTCGGGCGCTTTTGGCGCGTAGCCCCATTAATTTCTTGATGGCTTCACTTGTATGCCCCTTGGCACGCACTTCTAACAGTTTACCCAACTTGATCAGGACGATAATCACTGCGGCAGTTTCAAAGTAAACGTGTCCGGAAAAAAAACCAAATGTGACTGGTAATGAATATAGAAAAGCAGCTGAGGTACCAAGTGAAACAAGTACGTCCATGTTCGCTACGCCATTGCGTAATGACTTATAGGCACCCACATAATACTGCCATCCAACATAGAACTGCACTGGCAGCGCCAGAATGAGCATAAGCCACTTAATCCAAGCGGAGTGAGATATCTGCATTGGGAGAAACCCCAGATCCCCAGCCATAGCGATGATAAAGAGCGGGATAGTAAAGATCAAACCAATGGTCAACTGGTGTTTCTGCTGATCGATCTCTTTCTGCCTTGCCAAAGCTTCAGCGTCTTCGGCATCTCCGCCAGTCTCCAACACCTCAAAGCCTGCTGATGAAATAACACGGCGCAGGTCAGTTTGACTTACCAAGGTTGGAATGTAACGCAGCTGAACACGTTCAGTGGTGAAACTGACATGCACGTCACTTACGCTATCGATTAACGAGAGTGTTTTTTCAAGGCGACGCGCATCGTTATCATCACTCATCCGTTTGATGACAAGATCCGCTTCCCCCTCCGCAACGCCATAACCGGCGTCCTGTACCCGCCCGATCAAATCATCAAGTGTAGAAGCCTGAGAATCAAATTCAACGGTCGCCCGTTCGGAGGAAAGGTTAACAGAGGCACTCTTTACGCCATCAGCTTTTTTCAATGAGCGTTCAACAGCAGCAGAGCAATTGGCACAAGTCATTCCGGTGATCGGAAGTGTGACAAGACGAATATCTGACATAGGACCTCTTAATAATAAATTTTCAATACTTAATACACGTGTAGTAAATATTTATATTGTTTTCTGATGTATTGGAGCTAATACTAATCAAGAAGGCGCATTGATTCAATGGGCAATTCCCACTGTAAAAACAGGCAATTATGCCTATACAACATAAGAATTAGAAATGATAGACTCCTTTTGATAGAATTTTGATGGCTCAAAATTAAAAACCAACTTTGTTTTTGGAGATTCGTTTGACGAATATATTGATAGCGTTTATTACAGGGTTAACCACTGGGGGATTGAGTTGTTTAGCTGTCCAAGGTGGACTTTTAGCCAGCACTTTGGCAAATGAAATTGAAAAGGATTATCTAAACGCAGGATTAAGAAAACGAAGAAGCAAGGCAAATCAACACCAAAATCGTTCTAAATTCGCTCTTATAATTCTTGTTTTCTTGCTTGCCAAACTAATTGCCTATTCTATTCTAGGGTTCTTGTTGGGATTAGTTGGGCAAGCATTTCAGTTATCTCCATATGCTCGCGCATTTTTACAGATTGCGATCGGTATTTTCATGCTGGGTTCAGCTTTGCATATGTTAAATGTGCACCCCATTTTTCGATATTTTGTTATCGAACCACCTGCCTTTATTCGACGACGTTTGAGAAAGACTGCCTCCGAGGCAGATAATTCGTCACTTGTAACCTCAGCATTTTTAGGTTTCATGACCGTGCTCATTCCCTGTGGTGTTACGCAAACAATGATGGCTGTGGCGCTTAGTACAGCTGACCCTCTCCAAGGGGCGGCTTTGATGTTTGCGTTTACCCTCGGCACCAGCCCGGTATTCTTTGTAGTCACCTATTTTGTGACCCAGTTAGGGGCGAAACTTGAAAAACATTTCACCCGGTTTGCGGCGATTGTAATATTGGTTTTAGCGGTGATCACAATTGACAGTGGACTCACTTTAGCTGGATCACCGGTTTCACTGACACGTTGGACGAGTAAAGTGATTCCCCAGTCAAGTGAAGCTGCAGCGTTTAATTCTGGTCAGGAATTGAAAGTATATGGTCCAAGCGCTCCCGATTTGACTGAAGGTGGTTACGTTCCAACAGCCGAAGTGAATGAAAACTTGATAACCATAAATGTTGAAAATTCTGGTTATTACCCAAATGAAGTCCATGCAAAAGCTGGGATTCCAATTAAGTTAAGATTAATAACTGAGAATGTCCAGTCTTGTTCACGATCCTTCATTATATCTAAATTGGGGATACAGCAAATCCTTGAATCAACAGGCGAAGCCGTAATTGAAATCCCCGCACAAGTTAAGGGGGCTCAAATTAATTATTCCTGCTCAATGGGCATGTATAGCGGGGCAATCATTTTTGATCTCTAAGAGAGTAACATGACAAAACGAGTTACGATGAAGATTAAAGGGATGGAATGTCCTAATTGTTCGATGATCCTTGAGGGGATTGAAGATAAACTGAAAGGAGTGCTCTTGGCAGAAGCGAGTTATCATAAAGCCCAACTGGTTGTCGAGTATAACGAAACTCAAGTATCTGAGGAACAAATAAAAGCAGAAATATACCGGTTGGGTTATGAGGTCATAGCAATCGAAACAAATAACTAGAGCTCATCTCAAAATACCCTTAGAAGGATAAAGATGCAAGCCTGATGAACCAAACCGAGGAAGTTTTCAACTTTTCGTTCATATCGAACAGTGATGCGTCTGTAGTTCTGCAACCAGGCATTCAACCGTTCAACCTTCCAACGTCGTTTGTATCTTCTCAACTTTCGTCCGTCCGGTGTCTTGGGCTTTACCCGGTTTCTCCGGTGAAGGGCAATCAGTTCAATACTTTCTTGCCGAGGTCAGGCGTCCAATGGATCACTATCGTGGGCACGATCTCCGATCAAGCGCTGTGGCTTGGCTGCGATAAATCGAGATGCGAGAGTCACCTCCACAAGGGTGACTTCATGTGGCGAAGCACTTTCCAGGTGATGGCGACAGGAAGACCAGAGCGGTCTGCCACTGCCATGAGCTTCGTACCTTTGCCCGCTTGGTCTTTCCCACAACCTGCCCCTTTTTTTGGCAGACACGAAGGTGCCGTCAATGAAACGTTCGAACAAATCTAACTTGCCACTCTTGGAAGCGTTGATGGTAAGTTGCTGGAGAAGGATACCGATCTGGCATATCTTGCCAGACGGCACCAGCACGAAGTATCCATAGGATGCCGTTCAATACGTCTCGGTTGTTAAGGCGCGGACGTCCTTTGCCATCTCACGTCGTCCTTTGATTGGGATGAGTGGCTCAAGAATCGCCCATTGTTCATCGGTTAGTTCCATAGGTCACGCTCATTTTTTGAGTTTGTCCTATTTTATCCATTTTTGAAATGACTTCTAATAATGTATATCCGGTACTAAAATTTTTGACCCTTCTTACTTAACCTTCGGATTGTTGTTTTATATCTCTTGATATAACACCAGAAAGACCATTTACAACAACATAGAACCCGGCTCTAATCAGAATAAGAGCCACTCAGTCCGCCAAGTCACCATCAGCCCTAGTCATTACAACTGGAGGCATATATCATTTTGTAAACCTAACTCATTAATAAACTCATCTCGGAACGGGGATTTAGTGGGGAGAGCTTTTAATGGTGGTTTCCTGCGTGACTATCTTCTGACTTACCGATGCACTTCTGGGGATCCTTATCGAAGGCTTTCTTGCAACCTTGCGAGCAGAAGTAATACGTCGTTCCCTGGTATTCTGATTTTCCAGCAGCAGTCTTGGGATCAACATCCATGCCACAAACGGGATCTTTAATCATTTTTTCTCCTTTCTGAAAGTATCTTTATCATATTCATGTTTTGTATCACTGACAAGGTCAGTATACATTTCTGACCACTCAAGAAACAGCGCCAAATTGCTGGATATAAGCTAAGTATTTATGCCTATTGTTAAATCGGTTTTAAAAGTAAGCTATAAACTTATTTGAATTTAAACAAACAGTGAGCAACCGGGTTTCTTGACGGTCGTAACCAGTGGATTTGAAAATAAATCAAAAAAAGGGCTTACTCTGAGGGAAAATACAGTACCACTAACCGCTGACCACGTCACTCCACTAATGCATTTGGTTAATTACCTCATTACTCGGTGAAATCGGTAATTGAATCGAGATGATCGTTCCCTCCCCAGGATTAGAAGTGATTAATAATTCTGCATTAATCAATTCTGCCCGTTCAAATAATCCTAATAGGCCAAAATGCCCTTTTTGGGGGAAATCTGAGGGGTTCGATGGAATAGTAAATCCTTTTCCATCATCGCGAATCAGTACCGAGAAATTTGTGTTTGTATATTCGAGAGTAATCCAAGCATGTTCTGCATTAGCATGTTGGATCACATTATTGAGTGATTCCTGCACAATACGATATAGCGACATTTCGCTTTGGGGATCCACTCGACGTTCCACCCCCTTTGAAGCAAAGGAAATCGAGAGTTTGGTAGATTGTTCCATTTCATGCACTAACATTTCCAAAGAAGCAACTAATCCCAAATCTTCTAAATAAATTGGCCGCAAACCACGAATCATTCGGCGGAGATTGGTCATTGATTTTTGCACCAAGGTCTGCAATTCACTCAACTCGTCTTTTTGTGTTTCCTGGGAGTTCATTAAAATGAGTTGAATCCTTTGATTAAGCGCGATCAACGTTTGAATCGTATCATCATGTAATTCACGTGCTAGATTGCGGCGTTCATTTTCCACACCTGCTGTGATTGCTCCAATGTATCCTCGCAAGTTTTGTTGGGCTGCATTGAGTTTCTCCGCCATGTCAATCAATTCTGACTGTAAGTTGCGAATTTCTTCGATTCCCCCAACTGATTGACGAATTGCCTCAAAATCCCCCGATGCTAGATCAGCTGCTTGTTTTTCCAACCTCTGCAAGGGTGTCACAATACGACGAGCACCAAACCAGATAACCAGCAATGCCAGAAGAAAGACAGGAACAATCACCAACGGCGCAGATTGAGTATTTATCAAATAGGGGCTGGCGATATCCTCCCACGCCTCTTCGATAATTAATCCCCACCCTGTTGAAACGACGGGACTGAAGGCAACGACGTGCTCACCCTCATCGCTCTGAAAGTAATTAATCCCGCTTTCTCCGTTTAATACTTCTTGGATTCCCGGAAGCGAGGGCACACTCTCATCCATCTTGAATGAACCACCTTGGTAAAGCACATCATACTTTCCGTTTGTTTTGGCAGGACCGATAACCAATACAGTGTTTTGTCCTGAACTGGCCAAGTTCCCAATCGAATTTTCGATCAGCAGTTCAGGTGAAAAAGCTCCAACCAAGATATCCTGCTGCACTGTAAGAACACTAACGAAGACATATGAATGGGTATTTCCAGATGAGGAAATAAGGGGGGAAAATATTGGTTGATTAGTAGATTCTTGGTCCCAGTTAAAGGAATCTGGAATTTGAGCCGGGATAGCTTGCCAATCTATCTGAGTAGTGGATGATTGGATCATGTGACCGTTGGAGGAATAAAGTGCCAACCCACCGTCGAAAATGGTTGAAATCTCCTCCGGGGTTAGAATGAGAGAAGCAAAGTCAGGTTTTTCATTAACACTGCGAGATAAGATCTGGAGTGAACTGTTCACATCAGAGATTTTCTGTTTTAAGGAATTGGCAGCGATGCGTACAGTCCGCAAATCCCGATCACCCACCAGGCTGCGCATGGCATCATGATGTAGTGTCTGGCTGCCAAAAGCAACCACTAAGAGAAGAACAGTCAATGGGAAGATGGAAATAAAGAATAACTGGAGGGTAAATCCCTTCCCATTGGATTTTTTTACACGTGGATGGTCATGCTTTGCCAAGACAACCCTTTTGCCTATTCCGAATTCTCTCGACGAATAAAGTATGAAATACTATCAAGAAATTTCAGCAATATTTGTGGAAATTAATCCCAAAGAAACTGCCCGCATCACCGCTTCTGTACGGCTTTCAGCGTTCATTTTTTTAAAAACATTTGCCAGGTGATTCTGCACTGTACGATCACTTATCGATAGCTGAACACCAATCGCCTTATTCGTAAAACCCTTCGCCGTCAGGGTCAAGATTTGAAGCTCACGATCTGTGAGCGCTTCGACCATGGTCGCCTCTGATTTTTCTGAAAGTTTCGCAATCAGTTTTTGAGTGAGTGCTGTAGCCAAGACAGATTTTCCGTCGAATACATCTCTCACTCCCTCAACTATTTCTTGTGGCCCGGCAGTTTTAAGAACATACCCATTCGCTCCAGCTTGTAACACTGCCTGGATGTAAGGCTCATCATCATAAGCTGTCAACACCAATACGCCAATAGATAAATGGTTTGAGCGGATCCAGCGGGTTACTTCAATCCCGCTCATTACCGGCATCTGGATATCCAAAACGGCCACATCAGGTCTGAATTGCTCAAGCAACTCACAGGCTTCCTGTCCATTGGAGGCTTCGGCGATTACCTGAATATACGGGCTTTGTTCCAGAAACTTTCGAATACCCGCGCGTACGACTATATGATCGTCGGCCAACAAGACGTGAATTGTTGTTTGAGATTGTGTTGTCATTATCCAGTAATTATACACATAGACAGAATAATGGCTTAACCGACCGTTGGCATCGTTACCGTTGGAGGACAGCAGCCATCATGCCCCTTTCAATTGCTGCGACCCCTTTCTCGCCAGGGTTTCTGAAACCGGCCTGTGCGAAGGGGATCGTAGCTGGATAGAAGCGGCTCAAGCAATGGGATGTTCTACCTGGCAAATCATATGCAAAGTGCTTATTCCGGAAGCTTTTCCATCTCTAATCTTGGGAACAGCCCTTGCGATCATCAGTCTGATCAGTTATTTCGCAATGGCAGGCGCTATCGGCGGCGGTTTGGGCGATTTGGCAATCCGTTATGGGTACCAGCGTTTTGAAACCGAAATCATGATTGCGATAGTGGTCTTGTTAATTATTATGGCATAGGGCATACAACTCCTGGGGAATAAATTGGCACAAAAGGCATCGCGGCGATAGAATTATCGGCAGTGAAAATACATTTTTTTTGATAAGTCACTTTGATAACTCACACAGCTTTACTTAAGGATGCAAACAATGGCTCAACTTTCTCATTTTGAAACAGTCGCAATTCATGCAGGGCAGGCTCCCGATCCAGCCACTGGAGCTGTCATCACCCCGGTCTACCAAACTTCAACCTATGCACAAGAACAGGTGGGTGTTACCAAAGGATTTGATTACAGTCGCACCGCGAATCCGACCCGGCTTGCACTCGAATTATGCCTGGCATCTCTTGAAGGGGCGGGACAATCTCAGCCCACTTATGGATTAGCATTTTCGTCCGGAATGGCTGCCACGGATACGTTACTGCGCTTGGTAAAACCCGGTGAACATGTTCTGGCATCAAATGACGTTTATGGGGGAACCTTCCGTTTATTCGAGAGAGTTTTAAAAGATTATGGGGTGCAATTTTCCTATGTTGATATTACTGATCCCAAACGGGTAGAAAACAGCCTGCGCGAAGAAACTCGCCTGGTCTGGTTGGAAACCCCGACGAATCCTTTGTTGAAAATTGCAGACATTGCAGACATTTCAAGACGGATGAAATCTCCCTCGCGACAAATTCAGGTCGCCGTGGATAACACATTTGCATCGCCTTATTTGCAGCACCCCCTCAGTCTGGGGGCGGATTTTGTGATCCACTCAACTACAAAGTATCTGGGCGGTCATTCAGATGTTGTTGGTGGAGCGATCATCACAAAAGATAAAGTTGCCTATGAGCAGTTGAAATTTTTGCAGAATGCGATTGGAGCAATTCCTGGACCGATGGACTGCTGGTTGACTTTGAGAGGGATCAAGACGCTGGCTCTGCGAATGGAACGCCACTCGGCAAATGCTGTTGAGGTGGCAAAATATCTCAACATTCATCCTGCTGTAGAACAGGTGATTTATCCTGGTTTGGATAGCCATCCCGGGCATCTTGTCGCTCAAAAACAGATGAAACTTTTCGGCGGTATGGTTTCGATAATATTAAAAGGTGGCGCAGATGCCGCTCGAAAAATGGCCGAAGCGACCCGGATATTCACTCTGGCAGAAAGCCTTGGAGGTGTGGAGTCATTGATCGAAGTACCTGCTATCATGACGCATACCTCTGTTGCAGGCAGTGCACTTGAAGTACCTGCGGGTCTAGTGCGATTGTCCGTTGGAATCGAACATATCGATGATTTGATTGCAGATTTGGAACAATCATTAATAGGGTTATAAAAAGTAGCTCTTACCATAAAACAAAGCAGACACTTTGTTAGGAAAAGTGTCTGCTTTGTTTTATTTGTCATCCAATTCTTCCGGTTAAGTAATCAATCAAATCAATTTTGGTCAACATACCGATTGGTTGGTTTTCAGCATTTACAACAATGACAACTTTTCCCCGCTCAAAAGCGGGCAGCACACTCTCAACACTGGCTTCGGGGTTGGCAGTTAACACATTGGGATTGACGATCGAGACAATGGTCTCCAACGGATCGTGGACATGGTCTGATTTCAACAGATGATCAAGGACATCTGCTTCACTGACCATTCCAATCAACTTGTCTTGATCGTCAACCACCGGCAATTGCGAAATATCAAACTTGTTCATCTTATTGACAACAACATTCATTTCTTCATCTGGCCGAGTTACAACCATAGGCATCTTTTGGCGAGTTTCAAGGAGCGCCATAACAGAATCAGTCACCTCGTTGCCAGGTAAGAAGCCGTTCTCCCGCATCCAGTTATCATCGAACAGTTTTGATAAATAGCGATTCCCTGAATCGGGCAAAATCACAACAACAATTTGACCAGGTTTGAGTGAACGCACAATGTCTGATTTTAACAATCCAGAAACAGCCGAACCGGAAGACCCTCCGGCAAAGATTCCCTCTTCCCTAACCAAACGACGAGCCATTTGGAAAGATTCGCGGTCACTTACCTGAACGACTTCATCGATAAGGGATAAGTCCAAAGTGCTCGGTAAAAAATCTTCTCCGATTCCTTCAATCTTGTAGGTTTTGGGATGCGGATCACTCGGTATTTTGCCCCCTTTCCAGGTTTCGTATAAAAGAGAGCCTTCGATATCTACACCCACTACTTTTATGTTAGGGTTTTGTTCCTTCAAATATCGCGCAGTACCGGAAATTGTTCCTCCGGTACCCATCCCGGCTACCAATACATCAATTTTTCCGGCGGTTTGTTCCCACAATTCCGGTCCTGTCGATTGGTAATGGGCAAGTGGATTTGCTTGGTTATTGTATTGGTCTGCCAAAATACTGTTGGGAGTTTCTTTTACAATACGAGCCGCCACGCTATAGTAGCTGCGCGGATCTTCAGGCGCAACGGCTGTCGGAGTAATTACCACCCGAGCTCCAAAAGCACGTAGAAAGCGGATTTTTTCTTCACTCATTTTATCCGGCATGACGAAAATGGTTTTATAACCTTTGATTGACGCGGCTAAAGCCAAACCTGCTCCTGTATTGCCGGAGGTAGCCTCAACAATCGTACCACCGGATAAAAGACGCCCCTCTTTTTCTGCATTCTCAATAATTTTTATTCCGATCCGATCCTTGATTGATCCGGCAGGATTGAAGAATTCTACTTTCGCCAAGATCGTGGTCGAGCAATGCCCAAACGCGATTCGATTGAGGCGTACAAGGGGAGTATTACCAATGGTCTCCAATATGTTTTTGTGGAATTGAGGTTGGATACTTTGGGTTGCCACACCCATAATAGTTTGTGAAGTTGCGTTAGTCATTTTATCACCTATCAATTTGTTGCACTTGAGCCAACTG
>JBAQMM010000027.1:0-15944 GCA_049302815.1 Anaerolineaceae bacterium
CCCCAGGTGCGCGATGTGTTGATTTCCGGCGGCGACCCCCTGACCCTGGCGCCCAGGGTGTTGGAGCGCGTTCTGCGCTCTTTGCGGGAGATTCGACATATTGAGATCATCCGCATCGGATCACGCGTGCCGGTTTTCATGCCCCAGCGGGTCACTACCGAACTGACCGACATGCTTCAACAGTTCCATCCCTTGTGGTTAAATATCCACGTCAACCATCCCAATGAGATCACCGCTGAACTGGCGGAAGCCTGCGACAAACTGACCCGCGCCGGCATCCCGCTGGGGAATCAGTCGGTGCTCCTGGCAGGTGTTAACGATGATCCTTACCTGATGCGCCGGCTGGTGCAGGACCTGGTGCGCATCCGCGTGCGGCCCTATTACATTTACCAATGCGACCTGGTGGAAGGCGCCGGGCACTTCCGCACACCCGTGGCAAAGGGCTTGGAAATTATGGAAGCTCTGAGGGGGCACACATCCGGTTTTTGCGTCCCGACTTATGTGGTGGATGCGCCCGGCGGCGGCGGGAAGATCCCGGTAATGCCTAATTACCTGGTCACCATGTCTGATAAAAAGATCGTCCTGCGCAATTTTGAGGGCTATATCACCGCCTACTCAGAGCCGGAAAGCTACCAGCGGCCTGACAAGAGCCTGACCGAGCCGTTCAAGCCGACCCAGAAGATCGCCCAGGAAGGGTTATTTGGACTGCTGACCGGCGACCAGATGGCGATCAAGCCGGAAGGCTTTGACCAGCTGCACATGCGCGGAGGCAAACAGCACCGCCTGCGTGAGGACCCTGCCAAGTGGAAGGCGCTGGGGATTGGGGATCACCAGGACGAGGAACAACCCGGATAGTATCCTTCCTGATTGAACCAATAATGCCTGCTGGGATTTCAAAGTCTGAACCTGTTTTATTGGTTAGGACTTTGGGGTATTTGACGAAACTACCTGAAAAGCCGGTAGTATTGGCAAACTACCTGGAAACCCGGTAGTATTGATAAATACCTGAAAATCCAGTATTTTCACTACCTAAATATCCGGTAGTATTGACAAACTACCTGGAAATCCGGTAGTATTAAGCAAGCATCCATGGACATTCTGCACCTGGTTGCAGGGAATGGAATGAGTGATGGAGAAAACTGAAGAGCTTCAACAATGTTTTTGTATTAAAGCAGATGTGATCGGTTCCCGACTGACCAATAAGGCGGATGGGCTGCCCAAAGTAGCTGAAAAGCTCAATGAAAATTCCACAGAGAGCGTGCTGACACCATTTACAGTTCGCGCCGGCGATGAGCTCTTTGCTGTTATCAAGAATATTGGTGATGGCTACCAGACATTTAAGAATCTTTTTTCCCTATCACAGAAATATGGTATATCCCTATATGTTGGTCTGGGGGTTGGTGAGGTGGAACCCCAAAATTTGAAAGACCCGGAAAGGATAAATGGCGCCGCTATTTGGCGGGCAGCTAACGCGCTTGAAGAGTTAAAGAATAAACCAGGTTCTGATGTGCTGAAACGCATAAGTAAGTCGGATTATCGATATAACATCCATGTGAGCGATGATACCAGCCTAAATCAAGCGGTGGAAACTTATCTGTACTTCATTATGTCCCGCATCCGAAAACGTACTGAACAACAACAACTGGCAGTTGAGGCAAGGGAGACTAATCCCGACTGGAGTAATGACAGGCTTTTTTGGTACATCACCGAGACTGATGAAAACATCACAAGCTCTGAGAATGCGACCGCCAATTTTAGCAAGCAGTTGATGCGGGCGGACTACCAATTCATTCGTGAGGCAGAAAACTCTTATATCTATCTGCTGCAAACCCTCACTGAGAAAACGTTACAATGAAAACACTGACTATCTTGTTTCTAGCGCATTTGCTGGCAGATTTTGTCCTGCAGCCTGATTCTCTGGTAAGGCTAAAAAGCGACCGAACAAGTAAACTTTCACTTTGGAACAAGGGTGTTTTCATACACAGTTGTATTCAGATGATTTCGTCAATTGTTCTGTTGGCAATAATTGGGGAGTTACGACCTGTACTGCTCCTGCCAGTCTTTCTGATCTCAGTTTTCCACTATCTGATCGACGACTCCAAACCTAACGGGAAGGACAAAGCCGCCTGGGTCTTAATTTTCGACCAGTTTGCCCATGTTTTTATAATCTATGGCGTGCTATGGGTATTTAAACTGGTCCTTCCCCTGCCCGACATTGGAACTTATCTGGTGTCCCTGGGGAGTCACCAAATCCCATTGAGTCTCGCCAGTAAAATAATCCTGGGGTCGATTGCAGTGGTTTGCTTGGTTTGGGTAAGCGGTCAATTAATCAAGGCAATCATGGGGCAACTCAGATTGAGGCCGTTTGGGCAAACTTCTGACAGCAGTAACAAAGATAAACCAAGTTTATCAACTGAAGCTGCTTCCTTTAGTGAGAAAACTGGGGGGACAAATACCCCCCGACAAACCCCAGGGCTGTCAACTCCAGAATCAAAACAGGATGAGACCAACGCTGTTAGTATTGGCTTGTACATCGGTTACCTGGAAAGACTGCTTATTGTTTTTTTTATGATCTCAGGAATTTACACCGGTCTTGGGCTTTTGGGGACATTAAAGACTATTGCCCGATTCAAACAGTTGGAGAATCGGGAAAACGCCGAGTATTTCATCCTTGGTACGCTGCTCAGCATGTTAATGGGGATTTTTTTCGGGGCGCTGCTCACCTGGGTGATTAAGTATTAGTCCAATTTTCTGGGAATAAGGGCAATGCTTATTCCCTGGGGAGAAATTGGTTATGATTTTTGAACAACCTTTCCCGATGTTTCACCTCTGGTGGATTCCTCGGGTTGGAAGGTCGCGACTGGTTTTGTGGGGTGAGGCTAGTATAGGCAGAAACATGGGTTTACCTCATCCGCGCCAGGCGTTTACGGAGTGGGCAAGCCCGCCCCCTATTATAAGTGCCTCTGTTTGCGCCAGTCTCTTCTGTCAGGGTGCAATCTGCATTTGATTGCACTAAAAAAGACGACTCTCCGGCAAGGCGCCAAGTAGGGACGACTCATGAGTCGCCCCTACTTAGTCTGTCATGGGATTCTGCGTCTGTGGAACAGGCAAATTTCATCCTTTGTAGTTTGCCATGGGAGTCTACGGAGCGGGCTTGGCCCGCTCCCTGCGAGGTTTTTTGCAGCCCGAATCCAGCGATTCTTCAATAGGGTGTTTCATCGAAAGGTATTGACCACACCACAAAATTGCCTGGTGTGTTCAAACAAGGAGCACACCCATGAGTCTGGACGAGGACTGATCACAATGTGGAGTAAATCTCTTCAATGGTCTTTGCCAGCACAGAATCAACCTGGGCAGTAAGGGAGTTATATTCTGGTTTGATCATTTGTTGGTCAATCGCTTGGGCAGCTTCCATGATCCATCTGCCAGCCATGCTTAAGGGCACCTTGCTGGTGTCAATAACCAGGTCAAACATCTGGGCTGAATCCGTGCCCACGCCGTAGAATGCCTGTAGGAAACTTTCCCTGACGTGATCATTCTGTTTGACCGTATTTTCCGCTGTGATGACATCGCTAATGCCTTCGGTCTCCATGGCATTCCGAACACGCCGATCGAAAGGTGCCCGGATGAGGACGTTCAGGACGTTACGGTAGTCGTGCAGGACCACAAAGCCGCCACGTCCCACGATCAGGGTATTATTGTACTTGGCGAAAGCCATAATGGTCTTGTTTAGCAGCTTGACCAGTTCTTTGTATTCATTGTCATAGCGGGACCAAATGTTATGGGGAGAGTCGTACACCTTGTCGAAGGATACCATGCCATATTGGGACATTACCCTCTCGATCAGTGTTTTGTCGACCAATTGATACTTGAGTGAATTGAGGATCATCTGAGTGATTGCCCCGCCACCGCTGCCGAGTTCACGGGAAATGGTAATAATAGCCATCTCGGGCTCCTTTCTTACTAATTATTAACGTAGCAGAATACCCCGCAGCATGCTGCGGACAGCGCATAAGCGCTGGTAGTTCGATGCCTTTAGAGGCGGATGGCGTTCTTGCGAAGGCATAATACCCCGTCTGCTTGTAGCGGGGATAGCCTGAGCAAATCCGCCGAGGTTTATTTTAAGTATAGAGAATATTAAAGGAAAAATCAACAACGCTATGCACGATGTCAGCGATTCTCAATAATGAATTTGTCAAAATTCATCCGAAGTAATTTCCGTAATTCAAGTAACGACTGACAAGGCTTATTTCATATAAACGGGCTAAACCGCTTGAAACACGCCTCGTCTGAGCGAAAGCGATAGGCATGTTGAGGCAATGCATACCAGAATTTCCGAAGTGCTTTTCCATATTGAGAATTGCTATGCACGATGCAAATAGACTGAGGAATATTCTTCCATGAATACGCAAGATGGTCTACTTGACAGTGTGGCACACAAACATAAATCATTGTCCTGAGGGAAAGCAGCCATAAATCGATTTATCGTCAAGCATGCCCCTGGAATAATGATCCCCTCAGTGGGTGCACGGTGTAGAAAATGGAGAACCGGAGAGTTTCATGTTTCCAGACATATGGTAAGGCCAACCTGTTACATCCAAAACAAAGCCCAAGGCTCCGCCCAATACTTCCGGATCCACAGTTTCTCCTTGAACGATTCGTGCTTCCCGGCAGGCATCTAACTTTGTTTGCCATATGGCGTGAAAACCAACCCCAATTACAAGGTAGACTGCGACGATTATGACTAAGATGGTTAACAGTTTGGAAGCAATTTTCCGAATGTTAAGACTTTGTTTCATCGTTTCTGCCTCCTAATAATTACAGAATAATAATGATGATTGAAGTTTACTTATTCACTGATCAGTTCAGCAAGTAATTTCGAATCCTGCTTCACGTATATCTGAAATTCAGATAAGGGTAAAACGATATCGTAAGGGTTGCCTGGCGGAAAAAGTCTATCCCACCACCAACGCGACCCAGTCTTCCTTTTGATAACGGGTGATCAATTGCAGGCCGGCTGCCCTGGCGGCAGCCAGGACGTCCTCAGCCTGATGTTCGAGGATACCTGCCAAAACCAGCTTTCCACCCGGCGCCACGATGCCTGCCAGCCCTTCATGGAATAAGCGAATCAGCACCGGAGCCAGGATGTTAGCCAGCACGAGGGGTGCCTGTTTTATTGCATATTTTCCCTGCAGGATTTCTTCGAGGGAACCTTGAGCTGGTTCCAGGTTCGCATGGATAGCATTGATCAGCGCGTTGTTTTGGGTGGCAATGACAGCTTGTTCATCGGTGTCGACTGCCAGGACGCAGCCCGCCCCGGCCTTTAGCGCGGCAATTGCCAGAATACCCGAACCGCAGCCCAGATCAATCACAGCCTGGTCAGGCTGGAGGTGATCTTCGATTGCCTGCAGGCATAACTGCGTGGAGGGGTGCGTCCCGGTGCCGAAAGCCATGGAGGGGTCGATGCGGATAATGAGGCGTTTTTCTTCCGGATCAGCGGTAAGCCAGGCGGGCATAATGAGCCACTGCCGGCCGATCTTAAGAGGCTGGTAGTGCTCCTTCCAGGCGGCCATCCAATCCTGGTCAGGGATCAGGTGAGAGTCAAGCCCGGGCAGCGGAACAATCTGGCTCATATGCCAGAGAGCTTCTTCCAGGCTGCGGCGGTTCGTTTCAAGCTGCTCATCCTCAGGCAGATAGGCAACCACCCGCATCATACCGGTTGGTATCTGCTCTTGTTCTTGCTCGTCAAAGCGGGTGACGCTGTTGATTACCACACCTTCAGGGGCGTAACGCGCAAAAATCTCAGCCACCGCCTCTGCCAATTCACCGCTGCACTCTAGTGAGACTTCCACCCAGGCCTTTGTTTCAGCCACCTAATACGTCCTTCAACTTATCCATGAAGCTCCGTTCCTGGATCTTGATATCCGTTCCCATGGTCCTGCCCAGGGATTCGAGCAGGTTCTTTTGTTCTTCGGTCAAGGAAGTCGGTATCTGTACATTCACCGTCACCAACTGACTGCCGCGCCCTGACTTGTTCAGGATGGGGACGCCTTTATCGCGCAGGCGGAAGACCTTGCCCGGCTGGGTGCCCGACGGAATTCTCAGCTTTTCCTCACCATCAAGGGTGGGAATCTTGATCTCATCACCCAGGGCTGCCTGAGCCATATTGATATCCAGATCCAGCAGAATATCGGTGCCTTTGCGCCTGAAGAATTTGTGGGGATCCACAACCAGTTCGAGGAAATAGTTTCCATTCGGTCCGCCATTAATGCCTGGCTGACCTTCATTCATCATGCGGATTTGATTGCCATCATCAACGCCTGCCGGGATGGTAACTGTTTTCTTGGTGGTTTTGCGTTCCAGTCCGGTTCCGTGGCACACGCGGCAGGGCGTCTCAATGATCTCACCCCGCCCGTTACAAACCGGGCAGGTCACCACCTGAACCATTGATCCAAGGAAGGTTTGATGCACCTGGCGCACTTCGCCCTGTCCCTTGCAGGTGCTACAGGTGACAGGTTTGGTGCCAGGTTCGGCGCCAATGCCGTTACAGGCGGAACATTTTTCGTCCCGCGTGATGTCAATCTCTTTGGCTACGCCAAAAACGGCTTCTTCGAAAGTAAGGCGAATCTTGGAACTAAGGTCAGCTCCCCGACGTGGCGCGTTGCGGGTACGGCGGCTGGAGCCGCCGGAAAAACCGCCAAATCCAAACAAGCCCTCCAGAATGTCGGAAAGGTCCATGCTGGAAAAATCCGGCATGCCCTGATAGTTGACACCTTCTGGTCCATAGCGGTCATAGGCTGCCCGCTTTTCCGGGTCGCTCAAAACGCCGTAAGCCTCATTGATTTCCTTGAACTTCTCTTCAGCGTCAGGGGCTTTGTTGACATCCGGATGGTATTGGCGCGCCAGCGAGCGAAAAGCATTCTTTACGTCATCCTGGCTGGCGTCTTTGGGGATGCCTAGTACTTCGTAATAATCACGTTTATTGGCCATATGTTTTATTTGTTTATCTAAGACTGCCCATTTAGGTTAACACCTGGGGAAGCCCAATGCCTGCTCAGGTGCGTTGTATCTATTCAAAGTTTACTAGACTTGTTTGTAATCTCCGTCAACCACATCACCATCGTCGGGAGGCGTTTGACCGCCATTGTTGGGGGGCGTGTCACTGCCAGGGTTTTGGGTCTGTCCCTGGGAATAGGCTGCCTGACCAACTTCCTGCAAGGTTTGCATCAGCGATTCCACATCGCGATTGATCGCTTCCGGATCATCCTGGTCCCGGACGGATTTCACCTTTTCCACAGCAGCTTCCACCCTGGTTTTGACATCAGCGGGAACTTTATCGCCCAGGTCGCGTAGCGTCTTTTCAGAGTTGTAAACGGCATTGTCAGCGGTGTTACGGGCTTCAATCAAGTCGCGGCGTTTCTGGTCTTCATCAGCATGCGCTTCAGCTTCACGGCGCATCTTCTCCACTTCAGCTTCGCTCAACCCGGAGGAGGCGGTGATAGTGATGTTCTGGGATCGGCCGGTGGCTTTGTCCTTGGCGGTCACTTCCAGAATGCCGTTGGCATTGATATCGAAAATCACTTCAATCTGGGGAACGCCTCGGGGAGCCGGTGGGATCCCATCCAGGCTGAACTTACCCAGGGATTTGTTATCCGCCGCCATGGGGCGCTCGCCCTGCAGCACGTGGATTTCCACTTGGGTCTGGCTGTCTGACGCGGTCGAGAAGACCTGGCTTTCGCGGGTGGGGATGGTGGTATTACGCTTGATCAGGGGTGTGGCAATGCCTCCCAGGGTTTCGATCGAGAGGCTCAGCGGCGTGACGTCCAGCAGGAGAATATCCTTGACCTCACCGCCCAGGACTCCCGCCTGGATGGCTGCACCGACTGCTACGACTTCGTCAGGGTTGACGCCTTTGTGGGGTTCCTTGTTGAAGTGTTTGCGGACAGCTTCCTGTACTGCCGGCATACGAGTCATACCGCCCACCATGACCACTTCGTTGATGTCGCCATTCTTCAGATTGGCATCCGACAAAGCCTGCTTGACTGGACCCATGGAGCGCTGCACCAGGTCGTCGGTCAACTGCTCCAATTTGGAGCGGGTCAGGGTGGTCACCAGGTGCTTGGGACCGGAGGCATCGGCAGTGATATAGGGCAGGTTGATCTCTGCCTGCATGACCGTGGAGAGCTCGATCTTGGCTTTTTCGGAGGCTTCCTTGAGGCGCTGCAAAGCCTGGCGGTCCTGCCGAAGGTCGATGCCGTTTTCCTTTTTGAATTCGTCGGCTAAAAAGTCCATGATACGTTGATCGAAGTCATCACCGCCCAGGAAAGTATCGCCACTGGTGGATTTGACCTGGAAAAGACCTTCGCCAACTTCCAGGACGGAAATATCGAAGGTGCCGCCGCCCAAGTCGTATACGGCAATGGTTTCATTTTTGCGCTTGTCCAGCCCGTAAGCCAGGGAGGACGCAGTCGGCTCATTGATGATGCGCAGGACTTCCAAACCGGCGATTTTTCCGGCATCCTTGGTGGCATTGCGTTGGGCATCATTGAAGTAGGCTGGAACGGTGATAACCGCCTGGGTGACAGGTTCACCCAGGTAGGCTTCCGCATCATGCTTGATTTTAGCCAGGATCATGGCAGAAACCTCAGGTGGGGTATATTCCTTGTCACCTAACACCACGCGCAAGTCCCCGTTGGGAGCCTTAGTGATCTTGTAGGGCACACGGGATTTGGCGCGCTGGACTTCCGGATCATCATAACGGCGACCCATAAAGCGCTTGATCGAAAAGATGGTGTTTTCCGGGTTGATGATGGCCTGGTTGCGGGCAACCCGACCCACCAGACGTTCGCCGTTCTTGTTGATTGCCACTACGGAGGGCACCAGCCGTTCGCCTTCCGCGGAGGGAATGACGACCGGTTCGCCGCCAACCATGACCGCGGCGACTGAGTTTGTAGTTCCTAAATCGATACCAATAATCTTAGACATTTTTCTCCTATTTAGCTACCCGGACCAATACGGGTCGAATAATACGGTCTTTAAGTTTGTAACCAGTTTGGACAGCTTCGATCACCTGCCCGTCGGAATAATCAGGATTTTCCTCGTGAGTGACGGCTTCCTGGAAGGTTGGATCAAAATTATCGCCAGGTTTTACCTCAATCGGTTTGACACCCTTGCTTTCCAAAGTCTTCAATAATTTTTGCAGAATTAATTCAATACCGTTCACCCAGGGAACCAGGGCAGAGTTGTTGGGTTTGTTCTTCAAAGCGCGTTCGAGGTCGTCCACCACCGGCAGGAAGATTTTCACCTGTTCCGCCAGCGCGTTATCATAGACCAGAACGTTATCCAGGTCTATGCGTTTTTTATAATTGGCAAAACTGGCACGTTCGCGCTGCAGGCTATCCAGGTATTCATCCGATTGGGCTTTGAGCTGGGCATATTCCTTTTGCAGATCTTCCAGCCCAAGCGTGATGGTATTCTCCACCGCTTGTTCTTCAACTTCTTCTACTTTTTCTTCTATTTCTTCTTTGTCCTCATGGTGTGTATGCTGAGTTTTGGGTTCCTTCATAATATCTATTCCTCTATAAAGTCGTTTTGACTTGTTTTTTTATTCGACCAGGTTTTCTGCCACCATGTCTGAAAGCAGACCGGCTACGAACCGCACCGTCGAAATGGTACGCCCGTAAGGCATGCGCATGGGTCCCAATACACCCAGGGTTCCGGTCAGTTGATCCGGGATACCATAGCGGGTGAGGATCACGGAACACTGCCGCAATTCTTCCCAGGTGTTTTCACCACCGATCAAAACTTGAACTCCGCCGACTTGATTACTCATCACCGTGCGGGAGAGCAGATCGTCCAACATGCTGCGCTCTTCCAAAAGGCGCAGAGCTGAGCGGGCTTGTTCCGATTCGGCAAATTCAGGTTCAGCCAAAACGTTGGTCATGCCATCCAGATAAACTTCACCGGTGATCAATTTTTCAGAGAGGCGCATCTGCTCCTTGATCACATTCAAAACCTGCTCTCCGATCGCATCCAATTGCGGGCACAAAAGCTCCAATTGTTCGAGCGAACAATTCTGGCACAGGTCATTGAGCTGCGCGGCCAGGCTGGAAAGCCTTTCCTGCGAAACAGCCTCATTCAAGGCAAGGATCTGCTGGCGGATTTCACCCCCCACCAGAACCAAAACCATCAACACCTGCGAGGCGCGCGTACCGATCAACTCCAGATGCTTGATAGCGACATTTTCTGTGTGCGGGGCGGTCACGATCGAGGCAGCCTGGGATTGGTTTGCCAGCACAGAGGCGGCCAGCCTCAGCCACTGGTCCAGGTCCTGCCGCGCCTGATAAAACTGATGGGTAATGGTATTCCGGGTGGTGGCGGGCAGGCTGGTCTGTTGGACCAGGTTGCTGACAAAGAAGCGGTAGCCCTCTTCCGTGGGGACGCGGCCGGCTGAGGTATGCGGCTGGCGCAAGTAGCCCATGTCAGTCAGAGCCGTCATCTCATTGCGGATGGTAGCGGAACTTATCTGCAGCCCAAACTGTTCGACCAGGCTCCGAGATCCAACCGGCTGCGCGGTGCGGGTATGGTCATGGACGATCAGCGTGAGCAGTAATTTTTGACGTTCTGTTAGTTCTGGCATAATAGCTTCCGATTACATTAGCACTCTCACTGTGAGAGTGCTAAATCCTAAAGTTTAATGATACCATGCCAAAAATTATTTTTCAAGAATCGGGGGATAAAAAGCTATTAACCTTTTGTAAGAGTTCTGCGCAATTATTTCGGCTCACAAATTGCGTGCATCACAAAGCGATCCACCGCACCGAATTTGTATTTATACCCTTCATCGCCCCGCATCATATCCACTTCCCGGAAGCCCTGTCCGATGCCCCACTGGATCACCTTGGCGAGCAGCACCCAACCAGGCGAACAGGGAGCATAGGCTGACTCCCAGGCGGAATTGTAAACCCAAATTTTGTTTTGGCTGATCAGGCTCAGGTAGGATGCCGTCTTATGCCCGTCCATCGTCAGGAAGGAAAGCTGCAGACGATGCTGGTCGAAGGCGAGCTGCGCGGTTGCCTGCAGATGCTGGTACATGGCGTCGTTTAGAAAGGCCTCTTTGTTAGGGTCCTGGCGCATCATGGCAATAAAGGCGTCCATGTCAGGTCTGAGTTGGTCTTGATCCTGCACGACATACCAATCGGTTTCATGCCTGGCTTCAGCGTTGCGCAGCTTGCGCCGGATTTCATGGCGCTGTTTTTTGCTGAGACCAGCCAGATATTCCTCCCAGGTTGGTGCCAGAAGAATATAGGGAGAGGGTTGCAGACGATCGGACTGGAAAGACCATCCGGCGGCTTCGCTGGCAGCCTGTAGAGCGGGCAGACTGATGGAATCGTCAAGCAGGTTGTAGAGGTCCAACGTTTTATTGAGAATGGTCGGATCATTTTGCACAAAGCTCAGCAAACCGCTTAAAAATTCAGGCAGTCTTTCCGGTTCTGCCAGGAAGTCCAGGTAATCTGAGACCTCCACCGAACCGATGAAACGCAGGGCAGGTTCAAAACCCGGCTTGGAGGACTGGAATAACGGCGCGATGCCAATCAGGCTGCCGTTATCACGGGCCGTGATGATCTGAAGGCGGCTGGTTTCAGGCTGCCATTCCGCGCCGCCTAAGGTCTGCCACCAGGCGCGTAAATAGGCAAAGCTTAGGAACGGAACTTGCATAAAAGATTTGTTGAAGAGCTGATCCCATTCCTGTGAGAGGGCGTCCCAGTCTTGCTCGGTGGTGATAGGGGTAAATTCCATTGGCAGCATTATACCCTTGCGGGTAAATTGTGTAATGTATAATGTACGTAGTTTTCATTGACTCATACAACTCAGGGTTCCAGCATGAAACATGACCTCGCTATTTACACCTTTGACAACCAATCCCTTCCCGGTTTCTTTGTAGCGGACATACCCAAACACCCCGCCCGAGGTCGGGAAGATGACAGCCTGATGCTCTTATTGACCCTGCAAGGGGGCAGGTCCGTAAGCGGCGAACAATTGCGGCAATGGCAGGGAAGGTTGGCGGATATTTTTTACCGCACATCCGGTTCTGTTACCTCCGCCATGCGCTCTGTGATTGAAGCGATTAACCTGACCCTGGTTGAGAGGAACCTGAAATTGCTGGAAGATAGCGACCGCGTCTCAGCCTACCTTTCTCTGGGTGTGATCCATCACGATACCCTGTTTATCGCGCAATCAGGGTTATCCCAAGCGCTGTTGCTTAAGGTCGGCGGTCAAACGGTGTTTTTCGACCCGGATCTGGGCGCAAGGGGTTTGGGTTTGAGCCAGGTGCCCAAGGTGCGTTATTTCCAGGATGCCCTTTCCAATGGGGACTTTGTCCTGTTATCAACCGAGTTCCCTCCCAGTTGGCTGCAAGGAGGGACGGACTTAAGCCTTCCGTCAGACCCGCAGAACCTGTGGCAGCGCATGCAGGAGCAAGCTCCGCTGCCAGCTCCGGTCGGACTGGTGCAGGTCAAAGAAGGGGAAGGCTTGACCCAGGTGAGGACTTTTGCGTTACCTCAAATCCAGGCAGAACCTGCGGCTGAAGCTGAAAGTGCAGTAGCTGAGGCAGAAACACAAGCAGAATCTGAAACCGCGCCAATGGTGGTCGAAGAAACGGCGTCTGAAACAGCGTCAACAGCGGTTGAAGTAACAGCGGAGGAAGAGCCCCCCAAAGAACAAGCGGAAGAGGCTCTGCCTGAGGCTGAACTGATAAATGAGGAACCTGCTGAGCCTGAGATACATCCGGGGATGGACGAGACCGGCCAGACCCAGACCACAGCCGTCGTGGACGCAGCCATTGAACGCGAAGCCCAACGGAAAGAGCGTGAAAGAAAACGAGCGGAGCAGGCAGCCAGGCAGGCTGAAAAAGGGCTCCGCAAAAAGGAAACCTACCGGGCAGTGGCGGATGGCGCGGGTCGTTTGAACAGCCTGGGCGCCAAAATCGCCGGCGTTTTTACCAAATCGTCCCGGACTCAGGCCGATGAGGTAGTATCCCAGAAAGCCAGCCTCTCCCGGGGAACCAAGCTGTTGTTGGCGATAGTCGTGCCGCTGGTGGTTGTGGCAATTGGCTCAGGAATTTATATCTCCAAGGGACGCGAGGATCAATATCAATACCTGATGGCTCAAGCCCAGGCAGCCGCTGAAAACGCCGCCCTGATGGGGGACGCAGCCCAGGAGCGGGAAGGCTGGAACCAGGTGACCTACTGGCTGGACCAAGCAGAAACCTACCGGCAGTCTGATGAAGTGCAGGCCATGCGCTTCCAGGCGCAGGAAGCCCTGGATGAGTTGGATGATGCCATTCGCTTGATCTACAAGCCGGCTTATCCGGGTTCGCAGCTTCCCAGCCTGGATATCAGCCGGATCGTTTCGGTGGGGAGCGACTTGTATCTGCTCGACCGTGCAACGGGCGTGGTGCTGCATCTGAACCCGACCAATACGGGTTACAGCCTGGATATGGATTTCAACTGCCAGCCCGGAGTGTATGGTGGGGTCTCCGTGAGCAACCTGGTGGATTTAACCGCGGTTCCGATCAACAACCCCTCCAAAGCCCCGATCCTGGCGCTGGATGGCAATGGGAACAGCCTGTACTGCGGTGTTGACAAGGATCCCACCGCGGTCGCGCTGATCCCTCCTGATTCCGGCTGGGGGCAGATCAAAAGCATCAGTTTTGATTCGGGGCGCCTGTTCGTTTTGGATCCCGTAAAAAATGCCCTGTGGATTTACCGGGGGTTCTCAGCCCAGTTCAACACCCCACCTGATTTGTACTTCGAGGAAAAACCGGTCGACCTGTCTGAAGCAGTGGAAGCCGTGGTCGGCGGGGATGAGCTATTTATCTTGTATGCCGATGGGCACACTTCCCATTGCCTGGCTTCCAATGTGTCTGGGACTGTGGAATGTGAGGACCCCTATATTTACCAGGACGGCCGGCCAGGCGCTGCGGCGGCTGATGTGGATTTTGACAGTTTGAATTTTGGAAAGCTGTCGTATTCCCCTCCGCCAGATCCGTCCTTGTATTATTTGGCGCCCAGTCAGGCGGAACTGTACCAGTTCAGTTTGCGCTTGAATCTGAACAGGGTCTTGCGGGCAGCAGTATCGAGTGGGGCTTTGCCGAATAGAGCCGTAACCGCCTTTAATGTCTCCTCGAACAGGAATGTGTTTTTAGCGTTCGGTAATGAATTGTATTACGCCGTGATCCCTTAATCGGGAAGGTAATGGGCGGTAATAACCTCATGGACGAATCTCACCGGGCCATGAGTTGACCATTCAGAGTGTGAAAAAAGGTCTGGCGCTGGATTGATCCCCAAGATAATCAGAGTCAATAAAGATTTGGGGAATTAGGCAGTGTGCCGGGGAACTTTTTACGTATGTAGTAAATGGCAAGATCAACTTTTCAATCTGTGGGCTGAACAGGAAGAAATGGGTTAAATGTTCAGTAATCCGTAATATGTTCTGAAAGAGGCGAATCTGCGTGGCTGATATTAAGAGGGATTATTTCCTGACAAAAACAGACTTTAAAACCTTCCTTGAATGCCCGATGCACTTATGGGCGAAGGTCCATGGCCAAATGGATCTGACACTCTCACCGATGGCGCAGGGTTTGATCAGGCAGGGGTATGAAGTTGAACAGCTTGCTCAAACGTATCTGTGGAATTTTGTGGTTTGCCGTCAAGGAGGTGAGCGCATCATCAGCCAGGGAACGTTTATTGATGGACAATTCTCCACCCGGGTTGACGCGCTGATCTACTTGTCCCAGGCGAATTCTTGCGACCTGTATGAAATTAAGAGCAGCACGAGCGTGGATAAGGAGGATTACTGGGATGGCGCGTTTCAATACGTAATCTTGAAAGAACACCTGAATATGCGGCATATCTACCTGCTTCATCTAAATCATGAATATACTCTGGGTGAAACATTGGATCTTCCTGGGCTGTTCCTGGCTGAAGACGTCACAGAGGAGGTTCAAAGATACGCTGAAAACGCGCTGGATTTACGGGAGCAAGCACTTCGCGTGGCAGCGGCTCAAGAACCTAAAGGCGTGGAGCATTGTTATTCCCCTAAAGATTGTCCCTGCCCGAAGCTGTGCCATCCAAACCTACCGGAATTCTCCATCTATGATATTCCCGGTCTGCGAACGCCCAAAAAACAATCACTTGAGGTCATGGGCATTCTCGAGGCAGCCAGGATTCCGCAGGATTTTCCATTGAATGAAAAACAATTCCAGTTTGTCAAGATGGTAAAAAAACGCGCTTGTGTGGTGGATCAGGAAGGCATCGGCAGGGAATTGGAGAAACTGCTTTTTCCGCTTTACTTCCTGGATTATGAAACCTACATGCCGGCGATTCCACTTTTCCCCGGGTATCATCCTCATCAATCGCTGGTATTCCAATACTCCCTGCATCAATTAGACGCACCGGATGGAAGGCTGACTCATACTGAGCACGTATGCACAACAAAATGTGAACCCTCCCTGGGGCTGTTGGAAAAATTGAGCCATGAAATTGGCGGGTCTGGTACTGTCCTGGTATGGAACAAGGTTTTCGAAAAGGGCCGCAATGCTGAAATGATGAAAATCCACCCGGAATACGGGCGGTTTTTGGAGGACCTGAATGACAGGATTTACGATCTGGGGGATTTCTTCAGCAAGGGCTACTATCAACACCCGGACTTCAAGGGAAGTTGGTCGATTAAGCGGGTCCTGCCTGTGATGGTGCCCAGCTTGAGTTATGATGCCCTGGATATTCATGAAGGAGGGCAAGCTTCGGAGGATTGGTGGAGGATGGTCTACGGCGGAACTGCCGCACCTGAAAAAGAAAACATCACATCCTGCTTATTGAAATACTGCGAAATGGATTCGCTCGCGATGGTGGAGATCTATAGACGCCTGGTTGAGATTTCACAGG
>JBAQMM010000028.1:0-26730 GCA_049302815.1 Anaerolineaceae bacterium
CGAGTTGGTGCCCCAGGGCGGAGAGGCCGTAACGGCTGGCTGTAGGCATCAGGACCGAAGCCAGTTCGTAGGTGTCAATGGAAGGATTGCTGCGCAGCGCTCCCACTTTTTGAAAAAAGCTCAGATCAAAAGCGACATTATGCCCCAAAACTGCCGCGTCTCCGATAAAGTCCACCGCCTCAGGCAGGATGTCCACCAGCAAGGGAGCATTTTGCACCATGCTGTTGCTGATTCCGGTCAGATTGGTGATGAAAGTGGAGATAGGCTTGCGCGGGTTGACCAAGGTGGAAAACTCAGACTCCACCCTGTTTTCAGTAAATTTTACCGCGCCAATCTCAATGATCGAGTCGAGGTTGGGATCAAGACCGGTTGTTTCGATATCCAGGGAAACGAGCGCAGGCATGAGGAGGATTATACCCCAGCCGGTTTGGGGACGGCATGAGCAACCATAAAAGCTGTCAAACAGATTCTCCACCCCACATTTTCTTGCCACTGTGGCACTTTCAATTGAATTCGACTCACTTTCCATTTCCAGGATATATTTTCCCGGATGTATACGGTATTAACTCCTTTCTAATATCCTGCTGGTATTATGGGTATAATACTTTTTAAGGAGTACTTAACTTATGTCTATATTTGTCACCATCCTGCAGTTCGTGTTCATTTTCGGGCTGTTGATTTTTTTCCATGAACTGGGGCACTTCCTGGCATCCAAAGCTCTCGGGATCGAAATTGAAGAGTTCGGCTTCGGCTACCCGCCCCGCCTGGTCAAACTGGGCACCTGGAAGGGTACCGATGTTACGCTCAACTGGATTCCCTTCGGCGGCTTTGTCCGCCCCAAAGGCGAAGGCGATGCAAACGTTCAGGGAGGCATGTCTGCGGCCCCTGCCTGGAAGCGCCTGATCATCCTGCTTTCAGGTCCCGTGATGAACTTCCTCGTCGGCATCATCGTGCTCATCGTCATGTATGCTGCCGTGGGCACACCCGTGACAAGCCAAGTGCTTATTACCGAAGTTTCCCCCGATTCGCCTGCCCAAACCGCCCAGTTGCAGCCCGGAGACATCATTACCAAAGTCGACGATACGCCTGTAACCGATGTCACCCAATTGCAAAGCCTGATCCAGGAAAACCTGGGCAAAGAGATCAGCCTGACCCTTCAGCGCGATGATCAAACTGTAAGCGTAACATTAACACCCCGGGTGAACCCGCCGGAAGGAAAGGGTGCGGTTGGTGTCATGCTCAGCAACCCGCTCCAACCCATGCCGTTCTTCGATGCCGTCGGTTCTGCCTTCAAGACCTTTGGCTATCAGGCGCATGAAACGCTCATGCTGCCGGTTAACCTCATCAATGGCAGTGTATCGGGTGATGAAGCCCGGCTGGTGGGTATCAAAGGTATCTTTGATCTCTTCAGCAACGCCACCAAGTTGGACGAAACCAGCCCGGTGGCTTCTGCCACTCCCTTGCCAGTTTATCGGCTTTCCATCGTTTCAACCGTCGCGATCGCGCTTGGTCTGACCAATTTGCTGCCCATCCCCGCCCTGGACGGTGGACAAATCTTGTTCCTGCTGCCCGAATTTCTTTTCAAGAAACGCATTCCCCAGAACGTTGCCAACGCGATCAACACGGTGTTCTTCTTCCTGTTAATCATCCTGATGGTCTATGTTAATGTGCAGGACTTTATCAACCCCGTGCTGCAGCCTTAAACCAGGAGTATAGAATGGTCCAAACCGGCAGTATTCATGATGTGATTAAGTCCCTGATGGATCAGGAAAAGCCTTTTCCCGCCCAGCTACTTTACCAACTTTCGGACCTTGGCCCTGAGGATTGTCATGCGCTGCGGGAAGCCTGGAACAATGTTCCGCTATTCCGTCGCCGAGCTTTGCTGGAAGACCTGATCGAGTTGTCTGAGAATGACGACCTAATGATGTTCGAAGAGGTCGGCAAAATTGCTATAAACGACAGCGACCCGCAAGTGTTGATCTCCGCCATTGATCTGCTCTTCCAGGCGGAAGACAGCCATCTCATTCCCATTTTCCTTAACCTCCTGGCACATTCCAACCATGCCGAGGATGTCCGGGCGGCGGCTGCCAACGCGCTTGGTCCCTACATTTACCTCGGCGAGGTGGAAGAACTGCATCCCAAGACCCTCCGTGCCATCGAAGATGCCCTGCTCAAAGCCAACGCTGAGGATACTTCAGACCTAGTGCGCCGGCGTGCGCTTGAATCGCTGGGCTTCTCCAGCCGCGAAGAAATCCCCGCGCTGTTGCGCGCTGCCAGTGCCCGCTCTGAGACAGCCTGGCTGGAGAGTGCTATGTTTGCCATGGGCAAGTCCGCTGATGAGCAGTGGCAGGACCTGGTTCTGGAACATCTCGATGATGAAGACCTGGGTGTACGCATCCAGGCAGTCCATGCGTCGGGGGAATTAAGCCTGGTCAAGGCACGGCAATACCTGATCAAATTGCTCGATCAAGAGCTGACCAACGATGACCTGCGCCATGAAGCCATTTGGGCGCTCTCCCAGATTGGTGGCGAGGATGTCGAAGACGCATTCCAGCGCCTTATGGAGCAGACAGATGATGAAGATGAGCTGCAATGGCTTGAAGAAGCGCTGGACGAACTCAACTTCACCAACGAGAAAGCCCTCTTTGATATGCTGGATGTGGAATTCGAAGACAAGCTTTTCCCATCCGGGCATGCACATCATCACGAACCTGGCGATGAGGATGAGGTGGAAAACGCCTACCCTGATGAGACCAAAGGCTATGATCCGGAGGAATGGCAGCGCTATATAGACGACGATGATGTTGAGTTGACTGATGAGGATTCCTACTACTTCGACGAAGATGAGGACGAACCGGGTGAGGATCAGGAATACTGAGCCAGCATTTGTTCTTGAGCGTGAGTACAGAAGGAATTAACATGGAAACTCCTCCAGACAAGATCCAGCGCTTACATGCCATCGTGGAAGGTCATGTGCAGGGCGTCGGTTTTCGTTACTTTGCGCTCGAACAGGCGCAGCGGCTTGGTCTGACCGGCTGGGTACGCAACCTGCCCTGGGGCGAGGTTGAATTGGAAGCCGAAGGAAGCAGGCAGGACCTGGACACCTTCCTGAAAAAACTCTATGAGGGACCTGCCGGGTGTCACGTTCGTCATATCACCTGGGATTGGTTTACAGCAACCGGAGAAGACAGCGCCTTTCGAGTGCGTGTCTACGATTAACTTTCAATCATCCCGTCCTGCCAACAATTCCTGTTTCTTCCAGGGAGGCAGGTCCGAATTCTCTGCCAGCAGCGCCCGGATTTCGTATATCTGATCCCGCAGCATGGCAGCCCGCTCAAATTCCAGTTCTGCCGCTGCCGCGCGCATCTGCTTTTCCATTTCCCCTACCATTTTTTCCATTTCCCTGGTTTCCATCCTGGCAGCCAAATCACGGGCGCTATGGCTGGAGGGACGTTCAACCCCGGCGGCAGCCGCCAATTGATCGGTAATATCCCGGACAGCTTTAACAATCCCAACCGGCGAAATGTGATGTTCCTGGTTGTAGACTTCCTGTTTGGCTCGCCGGCGGTTGGTCTCGTCGATGGCGGTGCGCATGGAATTGGTCATCTTATCAGCGTATAGGATCACCTCGCCGTTGATGTGCCGTGCCGCCCTGCCAAAATTTTGAATCAGCGCGGTGGATGAGCGCAGGAAACCTTCCTTGTCGGCATCCAGGATCGCCACCAGGGAGACTTCCGGCAAGTCCAACCCCTCCCGCAGCAGATTAATGCCGACCACCACATCAAAGACGCCCATGCGCAAATCCCGCAGGATGCCCACCCGTTCAAGGGTTTCGACCTCGGAATGCAGGTAGTGCACCTTGAAGCCATTTTCCATCAGGTAGTCCGCCATATCTTCCGCCATGCGCTTGGTCAACGTGGTCACCAGGGTGCGTTCGCCTTTTTCCACCCGCTTGCGCAGTTCGACGATCAGGTCGTCAACCTGCCCCTGGGTTGGGCGCACGCTGATCTGCGGATCCAGCAGACCGGTCGGGCGGATGATCTGCTCCACCACCTTATCGGCTTTTTCCATTTCGTAGGGTCCAGGTGTGGCACTGGTGTAGAGCGTGGTGCCCATCAGCTTCTCGAATTCCGGGAACTTGAGCGGGCGGTTATCCATCGCGGAAGGCAGCCTGAATCCGTAGTCCACCAGGACTTCCTTGCGCGAGCGGTCGCCGTTGTACATGCCGCGCAATTGCGGCACCATCATGTGGGATTCATCCAACACCAGCATGTAACGCGAGGGCATAAAATCCAACAGCGTCCAGGGCGGGCTGCCTGCTGCGCGCTGATCAATGTGGCGGGAGTAGTTCTCGATACCGGCGCAAGATCCCACCTCGCGTAGCATTTCCAGGTCATAGCGGGTACGCTGCTCCAGGCGCTGAGCCTCCAGTAAACGCCCATCTTTCTTAAACACAGCCAACCGGTCGTCCAGTTCTGCTTCGATGTCGTTCAGAGTCTTTTCCATGCGTGATTCTTCGGTGATGTAGTGCTTGGCAGGGTAAATATCCACCCTATCCAGGTTTTCAATCACCTCGCCAGTGATCCGGTTGAGCTTGATGATTCCCTCGACCTCATCGCCAAAGTAGCTGATTCGGTAAGCCTCCCGATCGCTGTAGGCTGGCAGGAATTCCAGCGTATCCCCCCGCAGGCGAAACACCCCAGGTTTGAGCTCAAAATCGTTGCGCTGGTATTGAATGTCCACTAATTGCCGCAGCAGGGCGTTGCGGCGGTAGATCTTGCCCTTTTCAATGGTCAAGACGCTCTTGCCATAGGCTTCCGGGTCGCCCAGTCCGTAAATAGCTGAGACCGATGCCACGATGATGACATCCGAGCGGGACATCAGACTGGTGGTGGCTGCCAGGCGTAGGCGCTCAATCTCCTCGTTAATGTCGGTTTCTTTTTCGATGTACAGATCCCGCCTGGGGATGTAGGCTTCAGGCTGGTAGTAGTCATAATAGGAGACGAAGTATTCGACGGCATTGTTGGGAAAGAACTCGCGGAACTCGGCATAAAGCTGGGCTGCCAGAGTCTTGTTGTGGGTCATCACCAGGGTCGGGATTTGCAACTGCTGGATCACATTGGCGACCGTGAAGGTTTTGCCTGTGCCGGTGGCGCCCAGCAGCACCTGGTTACGGCAGCCTTTCTGGATGCCTTCTACCAGTTGGCGGATGGCTTCCGGCTGGTCACCGGTAGGCTGGTAGGGGGCGTGCAAGTCAAATTCCATGAGCATTATTATAATCGGAGCTTAAAGCCGAAAACTGAAAGTTGAAGATTCAAGACCAGAATACTTATACACCACGGGGATTGCGTGAGTTAAAGCTTGTGCATCCTGCAATTGTCATTAACATTCACATTGATTTCCCCGGCAGGTCACCTTGAAAAGGTGGCATTCAGGCAGCGTTATAGGGCGCAATCAGCATTTGATTGCACCAAAGAAAACGACTCCTTCTGCAAACCCACACCCCACGGCCGTCTATTGGTTCCTACAAAGGATAAGGCTTGCCTCATCCACCTGCCAGACCATGGTCATTCTGCGGTGTGGGCGAACCTACACCCACCAGTGCGTGTTTTCTCGTAGAGCCCAGGCGTGCCTACTCCAGTTACTCCCGCGGATATTCTCTCAAACTTGTCGGCTGAACCAGTTCCTTTTTCACCAATAAACTAAAAAATACTCCGTTTTTATCAATTCATCCTTTCCTACCACCAAATAACAACTATAATCACCACATGACGATTGAAAAATCAGACCTATAATGAAAACAATTCAAGGAGTTCATTAACATGACCGATAAGAAAAAAGTCCGGGTGGCGATCATCGGCGCTGGCAATTGTGCCTCATCGCTGATCCAAGGTGTCCACTATTACAAAGATGCTAAAGATGACGACCGCATCCCCGGCGTGATGCACGTCAACCTGGGTGGTTATCACATCAGAGACATCGAATTCACCGCTGCCTTTGACGTGGTCGACACCAAAGTCGGTAAAGACCTCTCGGAAGCGATCTTCGCCTATCCCAACAACACTTACAAGTTCTGTGATGTGCCCAATATGAATGTGCCGGTTTATCGCGGCATGACCCACGATGGCTTGGGCAAGTACCTTTCCACCATCCTGAAAAAGGCTCCCGGTCCCACCGCCGATATTGTCGGCATCCTCAAGGAGACCAAAACTGATCTGATCATCAACTACCTGCCGGTGGGTTCTGAAATGGCAACAAAATGGTACATGGAACAGGCCCTGGAAGCCGGCGTCGGGGTGATCAACTGCATCCCGGTATTCATCGCCAGTTCCGAGTATTGGGGAGAGCGTTTCCGCCAGCGCGGCCTGCCCATCATCGGCGATGATATCAAAAGCCAGGTTGGCGCCACCATCACCCACCGCGTGCTCACCAGCTTGTTTGTCGACCGCGGGGTTAAACTGGATCATACCTATCAGCTCAATTTCGGCGGCAATACCGATTTCATGAACATGCTCGAACGCGAAAGGCTTGAATCCAAGAAGATATCCAAAACCGGCGCGGTCACCAGCATGCTGCCCTACGAGATGAACCCAGACGACATCCACGTTGGACCGAGCGACTACGTGCCCTGGCTGACCGACCGGAAGTTCTGCTACATCCGCATGGAAGGCACCACTTTCGGTGATGTGCCGCTCAACCTGGAGTGCAAGATGGAGGTGTGGGACTCACCCAACTCCGCCGGTGTGGTCATCGACGCCATCCGCTGCCTGAAACTGGCTCTGGATCGCGGGATTGCCGGTCCAGTCATCGAGCCTGCCTCGTACTTCATGAAGACGCCGCCCGTGCAGTTCAAGGATGACCTGGCGCACGAAAAGACCGAAGCCTTCATCCGTGGGGATGGATATCCTCCAGACGCTCCTGCCAGCTAATTACCTTCCCTGGCAACGATTTGGATAAGTTCAAATTTCCGGAGGATGAAATGGATCACTTATCGGACGAAAAAAAACACTTCATCGACACCTTCCTGGAGGCACCCCGCCTTGCCAGGATGGCCACTGTCGATAAACAGGGGCAGCCCCATGTCGTCCCAGTCTGGTACGGTTGGGATGGGGAGAGCATCTGGATCAGTGCCTATGCGGATACCCGCAAGATCAAGAACCTGGAAGAAAACCCCCTGATCAGCATCGCCGTTGATGAAGTTGGCGAGTCCGAAAAGACCAGCGCTGTCATTCTGGAAGGACAGGCGCAGCTGCTGAGAGAGCCCCGGGAATTCCTTCGCGGGCAATTCCTGTGGATCTATAAGCGCTATGTTGGGGAAGAGCATATTATGGAAAAAACCTACCAGGAATGGATTGAAGATCCGCTCAACACGCTGATCAAGCTGACGCCGCGAAAAGTCTCCACCTGGAACTGGTAAATCCGCGCAATTAATAAACAGGGCTGCCCATCACCGGACAGCCCTGTTCTTTCAATCTATATGCCTGAGATAAAACGCGTTTCCTGGCGAACTATCCCTTGATATTCTTCAGGGCGAATTCCCAATTGATGATCTTATCCAGCACTGCTTCCACGTACGCCTGCCGGCGGTTCTGGTAATCCAGGTAATAAGCGTGCTCCCAGACGTCAACCGTCAGCACGGGTTTCTTTGCATCCAGCCACGGCACCATGGCATTGGGCGTCTTATCGATCGCCAGCTTGGCGCCGTCCCATACCAACCAAGCCCAGCCGCTGCCAAATTGACCCAGGGCAGCCGCGGTAAACTGCTTCTTTAATTCGTCCACGCTCTCAAAACTCGCCAGGATGATTTTTTCCAGTTCAACAGGTATCTTTGAGACCTCAGGCAGGGTAAGGCTCTGCCAATAGAAGTTGTGATTCCACGCCTGGGCAGCATTGTTGAAGATGGCTTGCTTACCATCTTTGCTGGCGGCTGCAATGATCTCCTCGAGTGAGTGACCTTCCAAGTCAGTTCCTGCGACCAATTTGACAAGGTTATCTACATAGGTTTTATGATGTTTGCCATAATGAAAACTGATGGTGTTGGCTGAAATCACAGGCTCCAGCGCGTTGTCAGCAAAGGGAAGTTTGGGCAGTTCCACAGGAGAAAAAGTACCGAGTGGGTTGCCTGGTTTGTTTACGTCTTGTGTAGTCATATGTCCTCTTTTCCTTGATATTATTGACTGCCTGCCTAATGGAAAGCTCTTCAATTTTTGTATTGCATTCCTGTGCCCCACATTCTTGGGCAACGTCAATAATATTATAGATTTGGGTGTTTTAGCTACACCTGTACAACCTCCCATGCGTCCCGCTTTATCTTCACAGGGATCAGCAGAGCCGCCGCCCACTCCCCGGCGAAGGTGTCTTAAGAACTTATTCCCCGATGATCTTGATCAAAACCCGCTTGCGTCTCCCGCCATCAAATTCAGCGTAGAAAATTTGCTCCCAGGTACCCAGGTCCAGTCTGCCATTGGTAATCGCCACCACCACCTCCCGCCCCAAAACCTGGCGTTTCAGGTGCGCATCGGCGTTATCCTCCCCGGTGCGGTTGTGTTGGTATTGGCTGATGGGCGCGTGTGGAGCCAACCCCTCCAGCCAGGCATCGTAATCCTGGTGCAGACCAGATTCGTCATCATTGATAAAGACCGAAGCGGTAATGTGCATCGGGTTGACCAACGCCAGTCCTTCCTTTACCCTGCTTTCCCGGACAGCGTTTTGCACGTCGTTGGTGATATTTACAAATCCACGCCGGGTGGGCAGGTTCATCCATAATTCCTTGCGATAACTGAGCATAAATCATCTCCCAATTCCGATTTACGGCGCGCCAGATCGGGCATTTTGCAGTTGCAACCACTGCTTGGGCTGAAAGAAATTGGCAAGGTGGGTGACCTTTCTTTCAAGCGGCACGAATGCTTTCCGCGCCAGCCTAGGCGCTGCCTGGATTAATTCTACTTGAAGTCCCCTCCGGCAAGCCCAATCGAAATAAAGCCCTTCAACCTCGATTCCCGAAAAAAAGAGCCGGAGGGGGTAATACTAAAACAAGCGCGGTACCGCAGCCCGGGTCTGTCCTGATCCGCCTGGCCGGTTAAAGCTGATACTAAGCCTGCACCCAAAACCCCCGCTGGCAATACGTTTTCGATGATTCTCCAGATGACATTTTACCCCTGCCTGTGAAAGTGATAAAGTCAAGTCGGTTTAAATCCTGCATGCCTTATGAAAAATCATTGAGGATTTGAATGTCATTTCATCATTTCACAGGCAGAGCCTGGACAGAGCGGTCATGGTAATCTGCCATGGTTACCTGGCAGCAAGCGGAACCCCAGCGCAAATAAACAGCCAGTTTCGCGTAAAAAAAAGCATTTTCAGTTTACGGTATACTTGACGGTTAAGTAATCACACCACTGAAGAAATAACGTCTGATCCATGGCTAACCTCCAAGAAACCACGCCTCCGCCCAAAAAGAAGATCTGGCGATACCTGATCATCCTTGTTGTGCTCGGTCTGGCAGTCAACCTGCTGCTCCCGCAGATTTCCGACCTCAAGGATTCGTGGAAGGTGGTTCAGGGGATGACCTGGTGGGCAGTTGGTCTGGCAGTTGGGGCTGAAATCATCAGTTACCTCGGTTACGGTTACTGTATTCATTCCATTGTCGCTCTGCATAAGCATAAACTTTCCACCCCCAAAGGTTCACTGATTGCCATGTCGTCCATGAGCATCGGCCTCGTGGCAGGTGGCTGGTTCGCCGTGGCTGGATCCACTTTTGGCTCGGTAAAACGTCAGACCGGGGACGCTACCACTGCCACGATGGCAGGTCTTTTACCTTCTTTGCTGCTCAATGTGGCCATCGAGATCATCGCCATAATAGGCATCATTTACCTGCTGATCTTGGACAAATTGACTCAAAGCCAGTTGATCCAATATGCCATCTTCTTATTGATCCTGACGATAAACACCTTCGGCACACTGATCGCCCTGTATTTTCCCAAGCAGGCGTATAGCGTGGTGAATTGGGCGCTCTGGCACTGGGCAAAATGGCGCAAGAAACCCTATGACCCCCAAAACACCAAGGATATGCTCAATAACTTCATCATATCCTGGAAAGCCCTATCGAAAGGTCAATGGCACCGGCCTTTCTTAGGCGCTTTCGTCTATACCTGTTTTGACATGCTGGCAATGTATTTTCTTTTCCTTGCGGCTGGTTACTCTGTGAACGCGGGGGTGCTTTTTGCCGGCTACGGTCTGCCATACCTGTTGAGTAAGATTGCCTTTATTTTCCCCGGGGGTATTGGCGTGGTGGAAGCCTCCATGGCAGCCATCTTTACCAGCCTGGGGGTTCCCAATGAGATCGGCGTGGTAGTGATCCTCAGTTACCGCCTGTTTTCATTCTGGCTGCCAACCATGTTGGGGTTTCTGGCTATGGGTTACCTCAGCCGGGATAAAAACCGCCTTAACCCGCAAACCTGACCAAATCTTTCAGGACTGGGCAAATCCCCGGGCAAATCTTGAAACAATCTGATTATTGCTGATCGAGGTTCAAACATGCCATTTACACCACTTCACATGGGTCCTGGTATGGCTGCCAAAGCCCTCGGGCAGGGAAAATTCAGCCTGATCGTGTACGGCTGGGCTCAAATTGCGATGGATTTTCAGCCGCTGGTCGTGCTGCTGACGGGTAAAGGCCGCGTCCATGGGGTCACCCACACGTTTGTGATGGGCGCGCTGCTGGGGGGTCTTGCAGCGCTTTCTGGCAAGTACCTGGCGGAATTCATCCTAAACTTGTTCCGCAAAAAAGACCGGCCGCGCGTCAAGGTCAGTTGGTCGGTGGCCTTTCTGAGCGGCTTGTTGGGCGGGCTGGGGCACGTCCTGCTGGACGCTCTGATCTACACGGATATGGAGCCCTTCTGGCCGTTTGTCCAGGGCAATCCTATGAGCATCCTGACCGATTTTCAAATGCTGGGGTTCTGCCTATACAGCGGTCTGGCAGGTCTGTTGGTTTATGGTGTGGTCAAACTGGTGGGGCTTCTCCATGCCCGGCAATCCCCTCATTCTTTCTGATTTAGTTTCATGAGTCCACTGCAAAAACTCCGTTTTCAAAAAACGTCTGAAATTTTCTCCCACTTCGATCACGTTTTTTGGTATTTTACTGGAGGCAACTCATTCCAATGGAAGACACCATGAGCATTAACAAGTTCGCACCCCCCTGCACAGCCCAAATACGACAGCAAACAAATCTGGATTATCAGTATAATTAGCCAGTCCAATAGAGGAGTGAACCATGTTCCAGAATTCCAAATTTGCCATTATCGGTCCCGGCGTGATGGGGAGAGCAATCGCTTTCAGCCTGATCCACACTGGGGGAATCGACCCCCAAAACATCACCCTGGCCGGTCCTAACCCTGCCAAGCTTGAACAGCTCTCAGGTGAACTTGGTGTATGTGCACAGATCGACAATGCCGAGGCTGCCCACTCTGCCGATGTGGTCATCTTGTCGGTCAAACCCCAGCGGCTGGAGCAGGTCTCAAAATCCCTGAAAGGCTCCCTGGGGGAAGATGCGCTCGTCATTTCCATTCTCGCCGACGTTTCCACTGCCACGCTGATTGAAAAACTGGGCACGCAGCGCGTTATACGTGCCATGCCTAATACTCCGGCTCAAATTGGGATGGGAATTACCGTTTGGACCAAAACCCCGCAAGTAAATGAAGACGAAAAAAACCTGGCTGCCCAAATCATCCGAACCTTGGGCAATGAGATCTTTGTCGAAGACGAATCCTACCTAGATATGGCCACCGCCCTGTCCGGAACTGGACCGGCCTATGTGTTCCTGTTCATGGAAGCCATGATCGATGCCGGTGTCCACATGGGTTTCCCCCGCCGCATGGCTGAGCAGCTGGTGGTGCAAACCATCCGGGGCAGTACGGAGTTTTATGAGCGCAACCACGAGCACCCCGCCCAGCTGCGCAATGATGTGACCTCACCCGGCGGCACTTCTGCCGAAGCCTTGTACTATCTCGAAAAAGCCGGCTTTCGCACCGCCATTTCCCGCGCCATCTGGGCTGCCTACCAGCGCTCCAAGGAATTGGGAGAGGGTAAACTCAAGGAGAGCCTGGAGAGTTGATTTTCGGAACTTATTATTAAAATCGCGGTCTGGACATTTTTTCTTGTTATTTTTGGTAGGGTGCAATCTTCATTTGATTGCACCCTCACTTGGCCTGAACATCTCTTTGTTCGCGCCGATTTCCTGGTTTCCATTAATAAATTTCATAGGGTGTGCTCTTCCTTTGAGCACACCATTACCGAACAAATATTCTCGTCGGTGCACACAAAAACGGTACACACCCTATAGGCTTTACCGTTTGTTATCGCAAGCATAATTCGTAGAGTGCAATCTTCTTTTGATCGCACCAACAACCATGTTCTGGCTATCTCTCCGGTGCGGAGCTATCATATGCTGGGATGAATTAGAACATTGTTAATATTGGCAGTCAGGCCATGGATTCGTTAATTTATATGTTATCATTCCAAATGATCACTGTTTTGGGCTTCCAAGAATAATCAGGAGTTAACATGGCAAAGACCTTATTACTGATGCGACACGGAAAATCAAGTTGGAAGGATAAATCTCTTCCAGATGAGAAGCGCCCCCTAAAGAAGCGCGGAGCGGCCGACTCGGCTCAAATTGGGGAAATCCTCAAAGAAAACGAGTTGGTACCGCAGCTTATCCTTTCTTCCCCGGCTTTACGCGCCAGTCAAAGCGCTGAAATTGTTGCCAAGGTTTGCGATTTTCCCGGGAAAGTGACTTATAACGACTCGTTTTACATGGGTGAACCCCGCGATTTCGTCATCTGCCTGCGCGAGCTCGATGATGTCTATGAACGTGTGATGATCGTCGCTCACAACCCCGGCCTGGAAGCATTCATGCAGTTCTTGGACGGTAAAGTAGATGCCCTGCCAACGGGAGCGATGGCTTACATTGGCTTGGAATTGAACCACTGGGCTGATCTCGGACTGGAGACCAGTGGTGAATTAATCGGCTTCTGGGATCCTGAAAAGGAAGAGGAAGCCAAAAAGGAGGAAGACATGGGCAAGGACAAGAAAGATAAGAAGGACAAGAAAGATAAGAAGGACAAGAAGGATAAGAAGTAAGTTTTACTCTTGTTGAAAGTTCAGTAAGATATTCTTCGACCCAGTCGTCTAGGATGCAGGGTGGTTGTTCTGTGCTTTTTTTCTTTGAAAGCCTATCTGCGTATCCCTAAAACTGGGATGCGCATCAGCAAATTGCCGCTCTCTTGCTTCACAAGAAGGCCTGTCGTATTCGCGAAGCTTCAAGATTTCAGAAATTTTCCTCAGAGAATGTGGGTTGAATGGTTTTCTGGCTGATTACCCTTGCTCTGGCGTTCAGGGGGTTTGAATTGACCAGGGCTTGACCTCAAGGTTGGTGAGCACGTGCCGGACGAACATTTCGGTATTGTTGATTTTGCTCTGCACGCTCGGCAGTGCGATCTTGTTATGCATCAGGAATGCCCGTGTCACCACATCCCGGATGCTTCCATCCAACGGGGTCAATCCGGGCGCTTCCAAAGATACCCAATTGATGCTGCGGTGCCGCTCATCTCCATGGTTTTTCATGGGAACCAGGTAGAGAATGGTGGTCTGATCCAGCATGTTCAACAAATTAATGTTCCCCGATCGAATCACGTCTTTCCGGATGTTGCTAATCAGCGAATTTGCCTCATCATCCAGCACGCAGCCGGAGAACTCCAGCTCTTGAGCCAGGTGGTAAGCGTTGATGATCGGTCTGCCAGCAAAACAGCGTTCTTCAATAAAAAACTCGCCGACCGAGATGGCTCCACGGATGGGGAAGCCTGCCAAAAATGTACGGTTCAACAGGGTGGCACAGACCGTGGCAAAGACGGCATAGTGCTGAAGCAGGTCTTCCATGCCTAAATCAGGATCAAAAGGCATGCTCACCAGAATGGAGTCGGAAAAGATAATCCACTTAATTGTGTCCAGGCGGCTGCGCCATTCGTCTTTTTCTCCCGATAACAGAAAATCCTCCCCGGGTTGATCGGGCTTGGGCATGCGCATGTTTTCGATGATATCCCTGGGAATATTTACCAGCGTATCCGAAACAAACTGGGCGGTCTTGTGAATGTTATTATTCAGGATGATTTGAGTGTAACCGAGAATATCGAAAAAACCGACGAAACCGGTCTCAGGCAAAATACTACTCATACGCTTCCCCTCTCAAATTGTTGGGAAAATGACTGACAGATTGCCAGGCTTTCAAGACCTCTTTCAGATCTGACGTGCGATCCATGTAAAAGGAAGTTTGCAGGCAGCCATGAGGAGCGGTGGTGAAAGCATGCAGCGCCAGGCGGGTATGCCCCGGGCGGATCACTTCCGGCTGCAAATAACCCAAACGGTAAAGTTCCCCTTCCTGCTCCTCGATAATCTCCAGGTCCTCAGAAGTCGCTTTGGCACGCAGATTGGCAAGCAGAATCTCCCGGTTTTTCTCGCCCGAATAGGCAAACACCGTCATGATCACGGTAATGCCGGTGGTCCATAGGATCAGGTGGTCACTCTCCTTTCGATGCTGATAGCCCTCCGGAAGTGAGATTCTCCATTCCGGTGTGAGGTAATAGTCCATGCTTTCTATTATAACCCGACGCGGACAGGCGTCGCCCAGATGGAAGAGAACAGGGCGGATTTTCTTTGCTCCCTTTCGAAGTGCCCCCGCGGGGCTTGCCGCCAGGGTGCAGGCAGAGAATTTCGCGGGTTTTGCCACCGCTCGGCCCATCAGCCGATGCGTAAGATCAACCAAAAAAGCAACCACCCATCACCCTGCGCCCAGGCTGGCAGCCTATGTCCTCCGGGAATTTTGGATATAATTACTGTTAATCAAACTGTCAGCAGGCGAGAATATTTGCTCTTACGCTCCCCATATGAATCTGGCAATGACAGCAATTTTGTCATACCAATTTTCTGTGCTAAGTTGGCGGTGGTTACGATTCATGATGGTTGGCATTTGCCAATGAAGCAGGGCTTGACCCTGGCGTTTGGAACCAATGAATACCCATACAGAGGTTGCAATTATCGATAGGCAGGCTTGCCGTCAGGCGCTGCCGCGGGCAGCCCGGCCCGGAAAATATAGCGGAGGAATACACTCCACTGCTAGCCCACAGCGGCAAAACAGGACCAAAAATCATAGAAACGAGGAATGAGACGATGGGACAACTGGAACAATCCCCTGCCTGGCAGGCACTCAACCAACACCACCAGAAAATTAAAGAAGTGCACATGCGTGATCTTTTTAATGAAGATCCTGGGCGATTCTCCAAATACTCTCTTTACCTGAATGGTATCCTCTTCGATTACTCAAAAAATCGTGTGACCAAGAAAACCATGTCCTTGCTGTTTGACCTGGCGCGCTCAGCCGACCTTCCCCAAAAAATTCAGGCAATGTTCTCCGGGGAGAAGATCAACACCACCGAGCAGCGCGCCGTCCTGCATACAGCCCTGCGCAACCGCTCTGAAAGCCCCATCTACGTGGATGGCGAGGATGTCATGCCGCAGGTGCGGCTCGTGCTGATAAAAATGCGCAAGTTTACCGATTCAGTCCGCTCTGGCGCCTGGAAAGGCTACACCGGTAAAGCTATCCAGGATGTTGTGAATATCGGCATCGGGGGTTCTGACCTGGGTCCCAAGATGGTCTGCACGGCGCTCAAGCCGTACGCCTACCCCGGTCTGTGCGTTCACTTTGTCTCAAACGTTGACAGTACGGATATCGTCGAAACCTTGAAAGACCTCGATCCGGAAACCACCCTGTTTTTGGTGGCGTCCAAGACCTTCACTACCCAAGAAACCATGACCAATGCCTACTCAGCCCGCGCCTGGTTTCTCGCCAAAGCCCGGGACGAACGCCGGATTGCCAGGCATTTTGTCGCCATGTCCACCAACGCAACCGAAGTGGCAAAGTTCGGCATCGACACCGGCAACATGTTTGAATTCTGGGACTGGGTGGGAGGGCGTTATTCCATGTGGTCTGCCATCGGTCTGTCCATCGCCCTTTATCTTGGCATGGATAATTTTGAAGCGTTGCTCGCAGGCGCCTATCAAGTGGATCAGCATTTTCTCGCCGCCCCCCTTGAAAAGAACATACCGGTCATCATGGGCTTGCTCGGAATTTGGTACAACAATTTCTTCGGCGCGCAATCCCAGGCCATTCTGCCCTATGACCAATACCTTGAATTCTTCCCAGCTTATTTCCAACAGGGGGATATGGAAAGTAACGGCAAAGGCGTCACCCGGGATGGGCGGCGGGTAACCTATTCCACCGGTCCGATTATTTGGGGGCAGCCCGGCACTAACGGGCAGCACGCTTTTTACCAGCTCATTCACCAGGGTACAAAATTGGTTCCCTGTGATTTCCTGGCTGGCATCGAAAGTCAGAACCCGCTGGGGGATCATCACCCCATCCTACTTTCCAACTATCTTGCCCAGACCGAAGCCCTGATGAAAGGCAAAACACCTGACGAGGCGCGGGCTGAACTGGTCAGACAAGGCTACTCGGGAGAGCAGTTGGATTTGCTGGTGCAGGCCAAGACCTTCCCCGGCAACCGCCCAACCAATTCCTTCCTCTACCCCAAACTTACCCCAGGGGTCTTGGGTTCGCTGATCGCCCTGTATGAACACAAAATTTTTACCCAGGGTGCCATCTGGGAGATCAACTCCTTCGACCAGATGGGCGTGGAACTCGGCAAGCAGCTGGCGAAGAAGATCCTGCCCGAGCTTTCCGGTAATGAACCAGTGAACAGCCACGACTCATCCACCAATGGCTTGATCAATGCCATCAAAGCGCATCGATTCTGAGGTGGCTGCTATCTCTTGGTACGGAGTAAATCTGGAAAGACAGGCTGTCACTCAGCCAAAGAATTTTTTTCCTTGTTTTTTTACCCTACTGCGTCCACCCCTCCCTCGACTTTCACCGTGGTTTTCAATCGTTCTTCAATTCTAACTCTCGTCATAAAAAGTTGCACCTCCTACGGTTGGTTTGTGTCCAACTTTTTGGGTGCATAGCACTTCTTCAGCCTTGCTTTCCTGCACAACGCCCAACACTGCATTGAAAACCACAATCAGCATGATGACAGAGGCTTCGATCCAATCACCCAGCAACGCTAAAATCACCGCAGCGACAATTAATAAAATCACAATGAAATCATTCAGTTGTCTCCCCAAAAGCTGAAGGTTGGGCGGGGCTTTTCTTTCATTCATTGAAACCATACTTTTCGTGTCGCTTTAGTATTTCTTCAGTAGTCAAGCCGGTCGTGGGGGAGGTTTTTAATTCCGTGAATACATCATCAACGGTCTTATCGTGCCAGGTAAGGGTGAAGTCTGGCTCCAGGCCGGATAGTCGAGAGTCGTCTTTATCTGTCATTTTTCCTCCGGATCTATATTTAACAAATTATGCTGGAATTACGAGTTGAAGTGGATCGCTTTTGAATCACAGGATTCCTGATTTGGGCCAACCAAACCTCAATTTCTGAATGCACTTTCCTTTGTTCACAACAATTCCCCACCGACCGTAAGCGGCAGGCACCCTCAATGATGTGATCTTCCGTTTTCGAAGTGGCTGTTTATGTGTGATTTCCATTAATTATTTACCTCTCCCCAAGGAATAAATGCGGGATTATAATCCGCCTTTGTGACACCCGTTGTTTCTCACCAATTCGGTTTCAAAAAGTTGTCCACCTTTCAACTCCGATTCATTCTCTCAAACAATTGAGGATCTATTATGGCTAAACGTACGCTTAAACGGCAATTAAATCTGGTTCAGGTGATCATGCTGGGAACAGCAGGTACCCTGGGCTCCGGCATTTTTATCCTGACCGGTCATGCGGCTGGTGTGGGAGGCTCTGCCACCGTTCTGGCAGTCATCATCGCCGGCCTGCTGAGTTTCAGCATCGCGCTCAACTACTGCGAGCTGGCAACCACCTATCCTGAAACCGGTGGCGCCATGACCTATGTGCGCGAAGCCTGGGGGAAGGGCTTGCTTTCCTTCCTGGTAGGCTCCATGGATTGCATTTCCAGCACCTTTTACTGCGCCCTTTCGGCGGTTGGGTTCGCCTATTCCCTCTCGGTATTTTTCCCTGCCATCCCGATCGTTCCGGTTGCCATTGGCGCCATCCTGGTCTTTATGGTGTTGAATATCCTGGGAGTCACCAATGTTGGCAATATCCAAATCGTCATGGGGATTATTCTTTTAGTTGCATTCACAGTCTATATTGTGGCGGGTTTCACCTCTCCCAATGGGTTTAATTTTGAGATTCTTCTACCCCAAGGACAGATATTCCAATCCAAAAACTTTGGTACCAACTTGACCTCCATTCTGCGCACCATCGCATTGATCTACGCACTTTATGTGGGCTTTGAGGTCATTGCCGATGACGCTGAAGAAGTGAAGAACCCCACCAAGAATATCCCGATCGCGATCATCGTCAGTTTGATCTTGATCACCGTCATTTATACGTTGACAGTAACTGTAGCACTGGGAACAACCCCCTGGCAGCAGCTTGCCGGCTCCGAAACTGCCCTGTCTGATACCATCAGAGTGTTTTTGCCCGGCTTGGGTGTCTCAATCATTGGTATTGCGGGCATGGTAGGCGCTCTAACATCGGTAAATTCTTCCATGCTTTCTGCCACACGCGAGAGTTTCACCCTCAGCCGGGATGGTGCCTGGCCTGCCATGCTTTCCAGACTGAACAAAGCCCGGGTACCTTTTATGGCAATTGTCATGATCGCCGTGATCTCGATTTTCATCACCGGGATTGGATTGGTAAATTTTCTCAGTTACATTACCTCAGCCGGGTACCTGTTTGTGCTGTTCTTCTCCAACATGGCGATGATCAAACTGCGCAAAAAGTATCCTTTTATTCATCGTCCCTTTAAAGTCCCATTATTCCCATTGACCCCAATTATGGCTTCCTTGACCTGTTTGATTGTTATCTGCTTCTCAGAGGTAAAAGCTCTGATCTTCACAGCTGGAATCATCGGGATATTTGCGACTTATTATTATGTTCGCATCGGGGTCGAATCCTGGCAGGAAGCGCATACCCGCAGCCTGTCTCCGGGGCGTTACCGCCTGGTTGTTCCTTTCATGAACGACTCCGGGTTGGACTCGGTGATGAAAATTGGCGCGAGCCTGGCTGAAGCCAAGAGTGATATGAACATGTGCCTCTTGATGGTGATGAAAAAACAACCAGATTCGGGCAGCGTTGATTTGGATAGCGACCATCAAACCCGCCAATACCTGTTGGAAAAATTCGTTCATTATGCTGTGGAACGCAATGTCCCGCTCTATTCCAAGACGGTCAGCGCCGAAACCATGGCGGATGGTATTCTTGAAGAAATACACACCGATAACAACGTCCGCCTGCTTCTGTTCAGGTGGCCTGACTCACCCGCTGATCAGGAACTTTTCACTGACACCATGCAGAAGATTATCAAGGCTGGTGTGGTTAATGTGGGTGTGCTTTACGATAAAGGGGTGGATCATATCCAGAATGTCCTCGTTCCTGTTGGAGGAGGCTATCACTGCAAACTCGCCATCCATATTGCGGATGATTTAGCCAACATCGACAGGGGCAATGTGGATTTCTTGAGAGTCGCGCCCTCTGACCTGAACAAGGAAGAATATGAGGACCAGCTGGCTTACCTCCAAGAGGTGGTCATGACCGAATTGGGAAATATTCCTGGGAATGTGAGTCTCCATATCGAGCAGTCGGATTCGCCTACTGACGCTATCATCGAGCAGGCCCAGGCAGGCAACTATGATCTGCTGATCATTGGCTCTAGCGAAGCTGAGAACCAGGATCAAACCCTCTTCGGGAGCATTGTCAAACAGGTCAGAATTAACGTTCCATGCTCCACCTTGGTGATTCGCCAGCACGAAAGCGTGGCTGCCTCATGGCTGCGCCGGCAGTTCAAAGCATCAGAGCATAACGGAAACCATACCAGATAGGCTGCTGCTCCAATTAAATGCAAAATGAGGGAGTCCAAGTATTTCAGGGGCTCCCTCATTTTTGTACTCTCCCAAGAAAACCCTGGGGATGATCAGCACGACACGTTCGTAAAAGATTGTGTTCCTCGGTCAAGCGCTTGTCCGCCTCCTCGCAGGTTTTCCTATCCCGCTGGCCGCCAGATTAACTTCCGATTTTCCCTTGCGGAATCAGTCGTAAAATGTTGTATAACTATACTAAGAAGGGAAGATGAGGATGAAAAACAAAATGATCATTATTATGCTCATACTTGCAATGCTTGGCCTGACCCTGGCATGCAACCTGCCCTCCACGGTCTCTGTGGATAACACTCCCATAGTGATAGTGGAACGCGGTTCCGGCAAACTGACCAGTGAAGAGAGAACCATTTCCTCATTCAAGATTCTCTCCATCGCAGGTGGCGGTTGGATTAAGTTGGTTCAGGGCGATGAGTACAAGCTGGTGATCGAGGCAGAGGATAATATCCTTCCCCATATCAAATCCGAAATCGACGGTGACCGCCTGAAAATCGGTTATGACGAAAACAGCTGGAAAGATCGGTACGTGCCCACCAAGAAGATCACCTATACCCTGACTATCCCGACCCTGGAAAAGATCATTCTCCTCGGGGGAGCTGAGATTGAAAGCGATTCCCTTGAGGTGGAGAAACTGGATCTGGATCTTAACGGCGGGGCAAATGTCATTCTGAATGGTTTTAAAGCCGAGACACTTAACGTCCAATTGGATGGAGGGGTGAACTTTTCCATCAACGGGGAGGTAGCCACCCAGACCATCAAAGTCAACGGTGCCGCGAATTACACTGCCGGTAATCTGAAGAGCGGCACAACCGACCTGGTCATCAACGGCGCTGGGAATGCTACGATTTGGGCAGTTGACGCGCTTAACATCCGTTTGATTGGTGTTGGTACGGTAAATTATTATGGTTCCCCCCAAGTCAGCAAAGATATCCAGGGTTTGGGGACGGTTACCAGCCTGGGTGAGAAGTAAGCCTAAACATGAAAACGCGCGAAAACATCACCTTTGGTATCCTCCTGATCTTGATTGGAGGCGCTTTGATTGCCAGGCAGTTCTATCCGTCGCTGGAGATCTTGTTTCAATGGCCTTACTGGGGCATTGCCGCGGGCGTGCTGCTGATTGGCAGCTCAGCCATCTTGCAGGAAGGTGGATGGGCGATCCTGGGGTCGCTTCTGGCTGGCGTGGCTGTCAATGTCCTGCTGCGGGAGCGGCTTGGTGCAGGGTTATGGGTCTCCATGCTGGCATTCCTAGGTCTGGGAATAATGCTCGCCGACCTGGTGGACAAGCAAGGGAAAAGTGAATGGCGCTCCGGGCTTGCGCTGATCTTCATAGCGGTCATCCTGTTCCTGATCAGTGGCAGCACAGAACTGCTGCCCTGGCCGCAGCTTACCAGCTATTGGCCGCTCGCCCTCATCCTGATCGGCGTGGCTTTCATTGTAACCAGCCTCTCTGACCGCAAGAAAAAAGAGTAAGACCGGGTGGAATAACTGAAAACTGTCATTCCAATGTGAGTCTTTTTGGCGAGCAATCTTTTGGTACACCCCCGCGTGTGTGGGGAAAACTTCCTAATGAGGCTTTGTGTCTCAGGTTGGTTTCTGCTCTTCTCATGGAGATCAGCGAAGAGTGGCAGATGGAAAACATTATTGTGCTGTCAAGTCATGCGATTGTTAAAGAACGATGGGTATTTCTGACTCAAATTTACAGAAAAATGGTTGCATAATCATCCTAAGTTCATAAGAGGTGAGCGATGAAACTATTAGTTCAAGCTTTTTCTTTGAGTCTGGTAATCCTGGTCTTGGCCTCTTGCGGCACGTCAACGCAGTTCGCAACCGGGAACTCAACTGCCACTCCAGTCATAGCTTCCGAAACGCCTGTCCTCCCAACGGATACCCCATTCACCGATAGCGAACCCCCTGCCTTGCCAACCAATACCCGGGTCATACCAACCTTCACTCTCAGCCCTACACCCACTCAGACACCACTCCCGCCGGCTGCGTTAGTGGTAGAAGAGCACGCGTTGGAAGGTATTAATGGTATTATCTTGGAGGATGTCCTAGAGAAACACGCTGATCAACGAGGTGACGATTTACCACACACGGGCATTCCCGTGAAACTCGAGGTAAATGGGAACACGATTTCGAGAACAACAAATACCACCATAGTGCGCACGGATGACCAAGGGAATAAGTATGGCATTGTGGATGTCATCATAAGTCAGAATGAAACGCCTATCCTTACCATCTCAGTTGGTCCTGTGGATCCAGTCGCTCCCGTCAGGGGATTCTGGTCAGTGAATGGTTCCTGGTTTCTGGAAGTTGCGCAAATTCCGAACGAGCCGGATAAGCCTCATGCCGTAGGAGATATCTATCATGATGGGGAATCCCTCAACCAACGGGAGGGGTACGAGGAATCGTTTGGCTTCCAGACAATCTATGGAGAACCTTTCCACTTCTACAAAAGGAATGGGGAGTACGGCTACTTCTATCGAGGACAGGAAACGGCACTGGGGTACACCAAGATCACCCATTATGCCTGCTGCAGCGGTGCGGCGGGCAACCCGGTCAGTTCCAACAGCATGGTAGCCATTCACGCTATGAAAGGCGATCAGCGCTATTACACTGAAATCGGCGCGTTTGACTAAAAAGTGGGTCACCCCAAGCGGAGTGAATGTTCAAAAGATATAATGACCCAAAGAGCTGCCATCAACCGCCCCTAATTTAGGGAGGCATAACCATGAAAGCCATTGGACGTCTCAACAATACCAGCAATCTATTCGTTATAGTTTAAATATGCAATACAGAAGGTCCTGGTTGCCTGGTGCAACATGTTTTTTTACCCTGGTCACTTTTGACCACATTCCATTATTTGTAGATTCGGAAACAGTCTATCTTCTCCAAACCTGCATTCACAGCGTAAGACACCGTTTTGTATCCGATGGGATTGCCTGGGCAGTTCTGCCTGACCAGCTTCATCCCGTTGGGAAACTACCCGAGAATAAAAATGATAATGCGATTCGCTGGGGAATGATCAAACCCCAATTCACACGGGGTATTGCCTGCGATGTCCGGACAAAGTGTCATCATATATCCGTGGAAAGTGCAAAAGGGAAGTTTGGAGCATCGTTTTTGGGAACATGGTATCAAGCATGAAGATGACCTGCGTAGGCATGTGGAATACATACATCACAATCCTGTAAAGCATGGCTTGGCAGAAGCACCATCCCATTGGGAATGGTCAAATTTTCAAGAATATGTTGAAAAAGGTTTGTACGACCAAACTTGGGGAGGGGTGGTGCCAAGTTGGACAGGAATCAGAAGAATGGAATGATGTCGGGCTTATGGAGCTGATGTCAGGCATCGGGTGGGAAGATCAGAAAGGTATATGGGGGAGGTCTATTGAGAAGCCTGTTCTTTTCGAAAGATGCTTAAAGCTTGCAGGTGGAACTCTAGAAGTGGCGAATTGGTGGCACGAATGGAACATCAACGCTTCCGGTTGGTAATATTCGTATCACCCCGGATCAAAGTGCAGTTGTGATTGCCAGCAACGATGGCTTGGTCAGTCGGTGGGGAATCCGTATCGGGCAGTGATCCATAGTAGAAGTATTCCTGCTGGCACAAGGATAGCACTTCTGCGATTGCGCCGGCGTCCTCAGTGCGAAGCCTTCTGCCTGCTTGCGCCTATACTTCTTTCGTATGGGATGGACCGAGCACAGGTTACAAGATTTCTCAAACTGCTTCGAGAATCCTTTCTGTCGGCCTGTGCCAATGGGGTAAAATTACCTGTATATCTATCCAAGGAGATGAGCACCAATGTCACAACAAAAACAATTCACGTCTGAGGAAGCACAATTGTGGGGTGAAAAACTGGGTATCGATTGGAAGAAGTTTGATGTCGAACAATTTCGCATGGGGATGACTGTTGAACTTGAACATGGCACCAGTGACCTGCATACCAATGTCAGTAATGATGACCCATTGATCACCGCCAAGATCGCCCTGGCTCACCTGAACGAATTCCCGGATTACTATACCCGCCTTAAAACAATGGAACACGAAGCCGATGCCTTTTGGGGACCCAAGAATTAACCAGCGATATTTGTCGGTGATTTTCCCGGGCAACAGATCACGCACGGGGAGGAACTTGTATGCGGCCTGATTGGGATTCCTACTTCATGAAGATCGCCTATGCTGTTTCAGAGCGCAGCACCTGCGATCGCGCCTTTGTGGGGAGCGTTCTGGTACTTGATAAACGCATCCTGACCACCGGCTTTAATGGCTCACCTGCCGGGCAACCGCACTGCGATGAAGTTGGTCATCTGCTCGTGGATGGGCATTGCGTTCGCACCATCCATGCCGAAACCAACGCCATCATCCAGGCAGCCCTGCACGGGGTGACCACCCGCGGTTGTTCCTGTTACGTGACCCATTTTCCCTGCATTAATTGCACCAAGGTATTGATCAATGCCGGCATCACCCGCTTGATCTACCATGTGGCCTACCGGATGGATGAAAATGCCCTGGATTTTCTGCGTGCTGCCCATGTGGAGGTCTGCCAACTGGATTTTGACCCTGATCATCATTCTTAAACAGTATCTACTTCATCTACGGCCAGATTGTGTGCATGATTTATTATCAACTATCTATCGCTCTGCTTTGGCTCCTTGGCCCCCTAGTAGCCCGGAGGCACAGGGAATTACGTTCAAACCCTATGATTGCCCTGGTGGAGAGGATAGGGTCTCTATGGCATCGCGGAGATGATTTATTGAAGTTGTTGAATTCTTAGCGGAAGACAGTGCATTCGATTCTTTCAAGCATTTCGGTAAGAAAAATCCGTTTTCTCAATGTTGGTGAATGTTTCGTGCCGTAGTTTTTCCAAGCCTTAGAATACACAAAAAAGTTCGCACCGGTTATTCTGCCGGCGCGAACCATTCCAATCAATTTGATCAGGGTTATCGGTGCAAATTCCTTGCCGCGACAAAGCTCAGCCCCTTTTCCGTGAGCGCCTGGGCGGTCCGGTTGCAAGAATCCACCTTGTCAAGATAGTTTATGAGCAGGTTATCCCAATCTCCGCTGGCGATGACTTCACTTTTATCCCGGAAGTAGTCGAGCAAATCGGATAAGTGTTCGCGGGTGGTATCCACCTCAGGGTCGCCTCCTTCGTGCTTGGCAGCAATATTTGCGACGTGGTCAGCCACCTCAAGCAGTTCCTCCCGGCGGTTATAGGGCTGGATGACGATGCTCTTCTGCGGTTCAGTGATGTGATGCTCAAAGCGGATCACCCTCTCAAAGCCGAGCGCCTTGCGGAAGTCGGCCGTCAGCTCCATGGTCTGGTTGTTGATGGAGTTGGACCAGTTAAATCCAATCAAGGGCGAGGTGCCATCCTCCCGGCTGAAAAGTTTTGCCATCATCATGATCCAGAGCGCATGGTAGGGATTATCCGACCCAAAGAAGACCGAGATTTTGAACTGGATGTTCACTCCCAACTTGTAAAGCATGAAACCCAGCAGAATCGTTCCCGCGTTGAAGTTGAGCACATGCTGAACACCGTAGTTGGTATAGTAATACAGGAACTCATCCAGCCACATGAGGGCATGCGCATTGGGCTGACCAATGCCGCCAAAATAGCCGGTGATGGTGGCCGGACCGCCCAGGTGCGGGTTGGATCCGTCCGTGCCCTTGGTGTCCAACGTCTCGACGAAAGACGCGCCTATGATGTCCAGCGCCGCCACGATGGCAGGTAGGTCACCATCTGCCTCAGATTCCTTCATCTTGCGGACGGCGATAAACCGCCCCGGGATGAGGGTCTGGTTGGCTATGGCTTGCTCCGCCATTGCACGCACCCAGGGGAAGTACTGCAGCGCCGAGACTTCAAGCGTCACGGCCGATTCATCCTTGAAATGCATGCTTCTGGCCTGATCGCCCAGGACTCTTTGACGATAATCAGCCACTGAAACGAAAGCCCCACGATCACGCTGTTCAATCAGCCAGTTGAGATCTTGTATATATTCCGGAGCTTTTGCCTCGACCTGCTTAATCAGATTCTCTAGCTTGCGCGATTCAATATGCTTTTGGTTGATCTCTTCAGGTGTGCCATATTTGGCGACCACAGCCAAAAAGTCGTTCATCACCCGGCTGTTGGGGTCGAGCAAAACAGTGTTTACGGTATCCAGCCGCGAGGTGGGGATTTGAAGGAGATTTCGGTAATCTGTCATTTTTGGTCCTTTTTATAGCAGCTTTAACAGTTCATCATACTCTTCATCCGCCATCCCAAACCAGTTTTCGGGGGCGGGAAAGGTTTTTTCGGTCACTTCTTTCACATAACTTTCCAATCCCGCGCGGATGACCGAACCGGCATCGGCAAAGACTTTGGCCATGCGCGGCTTGAATTTGGGGTAGAGCCCAAAAGCATCGTGGTAGATCAGCAGCTGCCCGTGAGCGTCTGGACCGGACCCGAGTGACATGATCAGGCAGTTCTTGGCGCGTTCGGTGATCAGTTTGCATACCCGGTCGGGTACCATTTCCAGCAGGATCATGAACACCCCAGCTTCTTCCAATGCCACAGCGTCATCCATGATCTTCTTGGCGGCAGCGGCATTCTTACCCTGCAGGCGGAATCCGCCCAGCGAACTGACGCTCTGCGGGGTCAGTCCCAGGTGCCCGATGACGGG
>JBAQMM010000029.1:0-1633 GCA_049302815.1 Anaerolineaceae bacterium
ACCTCACGGTCCCGAACCGTGCGCTCTATCCGGGCTGAGCCACGCCCCGCGAACCAACATTATACCATTACTGCCAGGTATTCAAGCCGAAAAATTTCCCTCAGATTGGAACCTGTCACGGTTTCAACAGGACCTTCAAGGTTCCAGGCTGGGCTGCTGCTTCCATGGCTTTTATGCCCTCTTGCAACGGGAACATTCCGCTGATCAATGGCAAAACATCCACCTTATTGTTCTCCAGTAGTTTGAGCGCGGGACCAAACGGTCCACACCTTGAACCAATCAAGCGAATTTCATCCACCACCAGGCTCGAAAGGTTAACCGTTGCATCCCCGGCGAAGGTGGACTTTAGGACCAATGTACCTCCAGGGCGCACCAGGCTTCGCGATAGGGCAAACCCTTCTGCCGACCCGGTTACTTCCACGACAATATCCGCTTTATAATCCTTTAATGCCTTGGCGTATACTGCTTCAATTCCAAATTTCTCCAACAGTTTGCCTGGCTCCGGGCGGCGAATAACCACTTTCAGGTCACAGCCGGTCAATCCCAGACATTGAGCAACCAGGAGACCTAACCTGCCCGCTCCCACCACAATCACTCTGTCAGTTGGTTTTATATGAATCTGTTGCTGAATCTCCAACGCTGCTGCCAACAGTTCTGTAATTACAGCCCGCTCATCTTCTACATTTTTAGGAACAGGCCACAAATTTCGAACTGGCAGTTTGACGTAATCGGCGAACACTCCATTGTAATCCAAAATGCCAAGCGTACGCCGTCTTTCACAATGGGATGTTCGACCATTCATGCAGGCTTCACAATGCCCACAATAAATGGTGATCTCACCTACCACACGTTCGCCAATCCAGGATTCATTGTTGGGTGCTTCAATGACTTCTCCAACAAATTCGTGTCCCAATATTCCCCAATAAGGATAATAACCCCGTACCAATTCCAAATCAGTTGAACAAATTCCTGCCATCCGCACCTTGATCAGCGCTTCATCCTGCTCCAAGGTTGGCATGGGCAATTTACCCCGCAAGATCAGTTTTTGATCTTCCAGACATAATCCACGCATGGCAATGCTTCCTTTCTGAGATGTTAATTTCGATCAGATTGCTCCTGTCCGTCCAAACTGCCTCTCCAACAAGGCTGCGCTCAGGTGGATCATGGTCGGTCTGCCATGCGGGCAGGTGCGCGGCGATTGGCTTGATTCGAGGTCCAACAGGAGCGCTTTTTGTTCGCTTTCCGAGAGGATCTGGCCGGCTTTGACCGCCATACGTTTGCATACCCGCGCGGCAATACGAGCTTCAATTTCAGCCTGCAGAGGGGTTTCGTCCTCCTCAAACTCCTCAACCAGGGAATACAGGGCTGCTTTTGGGTCTCCATTCTGAACAACAGTGGGTAGTGCCCGCATGATGAAAGCATTGGGTCCAAAATTTTCCACGTCAAAGCCAAGGTCGTTCAAGATCTGCAATTGGGCCTCCAGCAAGGCTGCTTTTTCAGCAGGCAGTTCCACTACAACGGGTTGCACCAGCGCCTGGGATGGAATGGCTGACACCCTGAACTGCGCCATCATCCGGTCATACAAAACCCGCTCATGCGCGGCGTGCTGGTCAATCAAGTACAACCCATCGGG
>JBAQMM010000030.1:0-5715 GCA_049302815.1 Anaerolineaceae bacterium
GGGCAGAGCCAGGTCAGCGCTGGTGCTGAGCCGCACTTTCCGCTCCACGTCCAGCGATTCGATGTCGAATTGCGGCTGCAAGAAGCGGTTAAACAACACGAATCCTTCCGCTCCGGCTTTATAGGCTCTCACTAAAAAATGCGGCAGGGTGGTCAGATATGGCGAAAGCTTCACCGTCACCGGTATGTTCACACTTTTGCTGACTTCCTGGATCAATGCCAAGCGATTCTTCTCAACCTGTTCTGAGGTCACATTCGGGTCGGTAACCACCGAATAGGTATTCAATTCCAGCGCGTCCGCCCCAGCGGATTGGATATCCTTCGCCAGATTTATCCACCCCCCTGGCGTGGTGCCATTCAAGCTGGCAATAACCGGTATGTCCACGGCTGCTTTGATTTTACGCAGTTGTTCCAGGTAACGGTCGGCTATGCTCTTGATTTCCGGGGGTTCCACCAGGTAGGTCTGCGCTTCAGGTTGGCTTTCCGTTCCCTTGTTCAGATAATAATCAAGCTCCAGGCTTTCATGCGTGACTTCTTCTTCAAACAGGGAGTGCATAACAATGGCACTTACGCCCCCATCTTCCAGTTGCTTCACCAGTTCCACTTCCCGTGAAAAGGGAGAGGCACCGGCAACCAAAGGATTCTTAAGCGCTAACCCCAGATAATTGGTTTTCAGATCAGGCATGTGTCCTCCGTTTCTTGCAGAAGTAATAGAAAACGATGACGTGTAAACACGCGTCATCGTTTATTCTACCTTAGTTCAATGCCCAAGTTCAAGCCGGGAGCTTCTACTTTTCGGCGCTCCCGGATTCTTGGGCATTTCCGTTTCAGAAGCAGCCAGTCGTTACCTTCCGTTTACTTTGTTTCCGGGCTGCCGGCATCAGCCGGTTTTTCTGTGAGCGAGTAGTCCATGGCTGCCATCTGTTGGTACAGCGACCAGCGGCGGGTGGCGTCTTCCTGGGCTTCCTTCATCAACAACTCAGCCCGGGCTTCGTCCGATTGCAGCAGCATGCGGTAGCGGGTCTCATTGTAAGCATACTCTGAAACTTTGATGGATGGGGCTTTCGAATCCAGCTGCAGGGGATTTTTCCCTTCAGCTGCCAGGCGGGGATCGTAACGGTACAGCGGCCAGGAGCCAGAGGCAACCGCCAGTTTTTGCTGTTCCAAACCGCGCTTCATGTCAATGCCATGGTTGATACAATGGCTGTAGGCAATGATCAGGGACGGTCCTTCATAGGCATCAGCTTCCACAAACGCCTTTAGCGTCTGCTGATCGCCGGCGCCCATGGCAACGCGCGCCACGTAAATATTGCCGTAACTCATGGAGATCATGCCCAAGTCCTTCTTGGGTTTATCCTTGCCGTTGGCGGCAAATTTTGCCACAGCGGCGCGGGGGGTCGCCTTGGAGGACTGACCGCCGGTGTTGGAATAGACTTCGGTATCGAGCACCAGGACGTTTACATCGCGCCCGGAGGCCAGAACGTGATCCAAACCACCGTAACCAATGTCATAAGCCCAGCCATCGCCGCCGATGATCCAAACGCTCTTGCGCACCAGATAATCAGCCAGGGAGAGCAGGTTTTTAAGTTCAGCAGCGGTTTCACCCTTCAGGGCTTCCTTCAACTTCGCTACCCGAACGCGTTGAGCCTGAATTTCAGCTTCGGATTTCTGGGTCGCGTTCAGGATTCCATCTGCCAGTTCGCGTCCCAGGTGATCGGCGTGCTTGCCCAGCAGTTCGCGGGCATATTCAGATAGCTTGTCGATAGTCAGGCGCATGCCCATGCCAAACTCGGCATTGTCCTCGAACAGGGAGTTCGACCAGGCAGGTCCTCTGCCATCCGTGTTTTTGGAATACGGGGTGGTGGGCAGGTTGCCGCCGTAAATGGATGAGCAGCCGGTGGCATTGGCAACGACCATGCGGTCGCCGAATAACTGGGTCGCCAGTTTGATATAAGGAGTTTCGCCACAGCCGGCACAGGCACCAGAGAACTCAAACAGCGGTTCGAGCAGCTGGGAGTTCTTGATCAGGTGCGTTGAAATGGTCGAGCGGTCGATCAATGGCAGGGAAAGGAAGTAATCCCAGTTCGCGATTTCGGTCTCACGGATAGGAGGCTGCGGGCGCAGGTTGATGGCATGACGGCTCGGGTCGGTCTTATCCTTCCCCGGGCAGTTTTCCACGCACAAACCGCAGCCGGTGCAGTCTTCCGGAGCCACCTGGACAGTCCAGGAGTAGCCCTCTTTCCAATCACGTGCCTTGGAAGCAGTGGACTTGAAGGTTTCGGGGGCATTCGCCAACAGTTCAGTTTTGTAAATCTTGGTGCGAATGGAGGCATGCGGGCACACAAATGAACAGCGCCCGCATTGAATACAAACATCCGGCTCCCAAACCGGGATTTCCAGGGCGATATTGCGTTTTTCCCACCTGGTAGTGGCGGTCGGGAAGGTGCCGTCCACAGGCATCTTGCTGACCGGCACCTGATCGCCATTACGGTCAATGATCATCCCCAAAACATCCTTAACGTATTCCGGGGCATTGGCGGGCACGGGATCGCGCCTGGGCTGCTTGCTGGTGACTTGGCTGGGCACCGCGACCTTGTGCATATTGGCAACCGCCTGGTCGACCGCCGCGAAGTTCTTGTTGACCACCGCTTCACCGCGCTTCCCATAGGTTTTTTCAATGGAGTGTTTGATCTGGGCAATGGCTTCGTCCCTGGGGAGAATGCCGCTGATGGCAAAGAAGCAGGTCTGCATAATGGTATTGATGCGCTGCCCCATACCGGTTTTTTCCGCCACTTCATAAGCGTCGATGACATAGAAATTGATCTTCTTCTCAATCAAATCCCGCTGCATAGGCTCGGGTAGAGTATCCCAGATTTCGTCCGGTCCGTAGATGCTGTTCATCAGGAAAACGGAACCCAGGCGGGCATACTTAAGCATGTCAAAGCGTTCCACGAAACTGAGCTGGTGGCAGCCAATAAAGTTGGCTTCACCTTGGGAGATCAGGTAGGGAGCCCGGATCGGCTGGGGACCGAAACGCAGGTGCGAAACAGTCACTGCGCCGGATTTCTTAGAGTCGTATTCAAAGTAACCCTGTGCATAATTATCGGTTTCATCACCGATGATCTTGATCGAGTTCTTGTTGGCGCCTACGGTGCCATCCGAACCCAAACCAAAGAACATAGCCTGCACCACATCATTGCCGAGGGTTTCAAAGCTTGGATCGTAATCCAGGCTGAGATGCGTGACGTCATCAATGATGCCAACCGTGAATTGACGCTTGGGCTGATCCTTTTTGAGCTCATCGAAAACGCCCTTCGCCATGGCGGGGGTGAATTCCTTCGAAGAAAGACCATAGCGACCGCCGATGACCGTTGGCATAGCCTTGAACGGTGCGATGCCGTCTTCCAAACCGATTTCCAGGGCGTTGACCACATCCACATACAGGGGCTCGCCCAACGCGCCGGATTCCTTGGTGCGGTCGAGAACGGCAATTTTCTTGACAGTGGCAGGCAGGGCCGCCATCAGGTGCTTGACCGAGAATGGTCGATACAAACGAACAATCACCACACCAACTTTTTCGCCGTGCTTGGTCAGGAATTTGGCAGTCTCGCCAGCAGTCTGTGCACCGGAACCCATCATAATCACCACCCGTTCAGCATCCGGGGCACCGTGGTATTCCGCCACCTGGTATTTACGACCGGTCAACTCGCCAAAGCGGTTCATCTCTTCTTCGACAATGCCGACACAATTCTCGTAGTACTGGTTGACGGTCTCACGTCCCTGGAAATACACATCCGGGTTTTGAGCGGTGCCACGTAAAACCGGGGCGTCCGGAGATAGGGCACGCTGGCGGTGTGCAATGATCAAATCATCATTGATCATCGCGCGCAATTCATCATCACTGATCCGCTCGATCTTGTTAATTTCGTGCGATGTGCGGAAGCCGTCAAAGAAATGGATGAAGGGAATGCGGGAGCGTAAAGTGGCTGCCTCGGCAATTACCGCGCTGTCCTGTGCTTCCTGCACGGAATCACTCGAAAGCATGGCGAAGCCAGTCGAGCGGCAAGCCATAACATCCTGATGATCGCCAAAAATGGACAGTGCCTGGGCTGCCAATGACCGGGCGGAAATATGGAAAACTGTGGGGGTAAGTTCACCGGCAATTTTATACATGTTCGGGATCATCAACAACAAACCCTGGGAAGCGGTGAAGGTTGTGGAAAGTGCCCCAGCCTGCAAAGCGCCATGTACCGCGCCAGCAGCGCCGCCCTCGGATTGCATTTGAACCACCGAAGGAATGGTTCCCCAGATATTGGGAATCCGTTCCGCCATCCACTGATCGGCATATTCACCCATCGTCGAGGATGGCGTGATGGGATAGATCGCAATCACCTCATTGAGCCGGTAGGCGACATAAGCAGTCGCCTCGTTGGCGTCGGTCATGACCATTTCTCTTTTCATTCTAAAGCTCCTTTTATTTACTCGGGTAGACCCGTTTTAGTTATTGATATGCATAAAAACCAACCGCTTGTTGGAAGCGGAAGGTTATCAGCCATTATTGTATCTCAAAACAAACAAATCTGAAGGGGATTATTGGAAGGAATAAGGTTTTGTATAATTTATCTGTAAAAATCCTTGAGTCATGAAAGCATTACCGTCAGCGGGTTGTCCTTGTACCCATACCGCTGATCCCTAAAGATTTGCCCTCAAATCGGGGAAACGCTTCAAGACTTCAGGCAGTGCCATCAGTAAAGTTGCCAGCGTTTTTCCATCCTTGATTTCGCCAGCCCAGGCTTTCTGGTACACCTGGCTGAGGGGGTGGCTGGTCAGTTCAAGGAATTCGTCTTCATCCTGCTGCAGCGGCGCGGGGTGGAGGTCCATGGCAAGGAAAACATTCATGTACTCATTGGAGTACCCGGCCGCCATGTAGAATCCTCCCAGCAGAATGAGCGTTCCGCAGTCCATCCCGATTTCCTCCCGCAGCTCACGTCTGGCGCTGGCGGCTGGCTCCTCTCCCTCGTCCATCACACCGGCCGGCAGTTCCAGCAGCAAATCATTGGCACCTACGCGGTATTGGGAGACAAAATACACTTCGCCTTGCGCATTTATTGGCAGCAGGGTGACCGCGTTGGGGTGATCCACCAGATCATAGGTATGTTCCCTTCCATCCGGCAGGCGAAAATTGACTTTTTGGACGTTAAAGACATGGGCGTAAAGAACGGTTTGTTGATTGAGAAGGGTGAATTTGTTCAACGGTTACCTCGCAGGAGAGTTATTAAACCTTCGCAGACATGCCTGTTGCCCTATTTGGGATGATAAAGCGATCATGAGGCGCGGATACGCCCCATGATCGTTGAATCTCAAGAAAAAATCAAGGTATCTGTAGAATTTGCCCATCCTGCAATTCATAGGGTTCCTTCAAACCGTTCACTGCGATGATGGATTCAGGGTAAACATCGCCATAGGCGCAGGCAATCTCATAGACTGTCTCACCGCCGGTCACCGTCCAGGTGTCGGGGTGGTCCAGAATAGCCCGCGGATCTCCCGGCCAGCTCCCTGAAGTGGGAACATCCAGCACGTCGCCGATCGAAAGCATACTGCCGGCATAAAGTCCGTTCAACTCCAGCATTTCTCCTGGGTCGACATCATAGCGCCGCGCCAGGCAGTAGATGGTCTCGCCGCCCTGAACCGTGTGCTGGAGCGGCTTGGTCACCAC
>JBAQMM010000031.1:0-8511 GCA_049302815.1 Anaerolineaceae bacterium
CCCCCACCCCGACCACGGTTCCATCGCTGTTCACCCGCATTTTTGCCGATAGCAAGAGTGTTGGTCTGGTCATGGCCGGCGTCAGCCTCGTGGGTATTGTCATCCTGGTGGTTTTTGGCTTCCACAAGAAAGGCAAGTAAGTCCTGCTATCTGTATTTTCAAATCATTTTGCATCAATTGGTTCGCACTTGTAGGAATCTGGCTTGCCCGATTCGAATTTCGAGGCTGGCGGAGTGGGGGCAGAAGATTGGTGTGCTCACTGCTGTTTCTGCGAAGCGGTTCCTAGAGAAGCGAAGGAAACAGAGGAGCACACACCCTATGGAAATCAAAATAGATAGGGTGTGTGCTGTCTTTGTGCACACCAAAAAGACATGTTGAGACAATGCTTACCAGAATCCCCAAAGAGCTTTCCCATGTTGAGTGAATCCATGGCAGAGGAGCGCCATTCTGTTAGGGGAGAAACTTAGGAGCAAGCATTGACATGTGTGATACGCTTGATACGTTCAGACAGCTCAGACCGAGATTTCAATGGTGTCTTTGTACTCGTTATTGAGAGCAGCCCAGTTGGGTTTGCGTTTAGAACCCATCCCCTCCGGCCAAAGAGTTTCTTAGTAGAATTGCTGTCATCACAAAAACGCCATCAAAATCAGCCTATTAGGATCACTGCTATTATTTATGTGCCAACAACCCAACAGACTTGGGTGTGAAGCCGGGCTCGTGCGCGCCCAGTAAGCCCCACACCGTGCCATTTTCGCTGTAACGGGCAGCGTAAACGTTCCCTTCCCGGACAATTTTGAACCGGATAAGGCCGATGCTTGGGATCGCTGTGGCGAAATTTGGCTCGATAAACTGACCATCCTCGATCAGATCATTAAAAGCCCAGTACCTACACAGGGGGAATGTACCCACAGTGTGCCCTAATCAAGGCAAGGTGGTTCTCGTCACCCAGGTGAACAACCAGGCCAGCCGCCTGGAAATTACTCACCGGGGTAAATTCCAGGTAGGTCTCCATCTTGTAATCCCCATGGGAGCAGGCTGCATGAGTACATTCTGGAAGGCGGTATTGGTTTGGATACAGATGCGCAAAAACCCGGACTTTTCGGTCAGGTTCCAATACTTCGGCACCTCGTTGTACCAATGTCATTGGGGTTCAGGGTATCCGGGGAAAAATCATCGCTCCAGTACTGGGTTTGGGCTGGATATGCATTACTTGTGGTAAAAGAGAAAAAACAAACATGAACAAACTGATCACTACCCCACCTTTGCTAATGAGACGATGCACATTGGTTTTCATACTTCTTCCTGAATTGATCGGGTGGACATCCAGGAAGTGGAACTGAAAAGAAGCGTGTCACCAGGTAGACTCGCACACAAGTTCAATACAGAGATATTTGAGGAATAACCAACAATCGCCTGGATTTATTATCCGCCTGGATGGAGTGACTGGGCAGGAGCAAGCTTAGCGCTTGGTACTTGAACGGTAACAGCTTGTGTGGTCAGTGGTCAAAGGATTAAACAAAAAATGGCGAGGGTGGGATTTGAACCCACATCCAATGGCTTATGAGTCCACTGCTCCACCGTTGAGCTACCTCGCCAGATGCGCGATGATATTACCCGATAAGCCCTGAATTGTCAACGTGTTCGCCTGGATCAGCCTGATTTTTGCCGCTTTTTCTACGCCGGCAATCATGTATAATCTTCATTACCAACGCAGTCCAAACCGATGAGAGTAGGGAGAGAGCCAATGCCAGATGTCAGCGACATCCAAAAAATCTTCCCATCAACAACCAAAACCATTGTAAACAAAGTCTGGGGTGCCATCCCGGAGCAGGAACGCCAAAACCTGGAAGAAGCTTTTAAGGGGCTGCCTCTGGATAAAACCCCGCTCAACTCCTTGATTGACCTGGCCATTATCCAGTATAAAACCACCTTTGGAAAGCCTAAAAAGGTTGCCATCATCGGACCAGCCAACGTCGGCAAGTCAACCCTGTTTAACCAGTTTATTCGGGCGAAATCCGATAAGGCGGATGTCGGTCCCATCCCCGGCACCACCCGGATTAACCAGGAAGCCGATGCTGGCATGTTCTCCATCGTGGACACCCCCGGAGCGGACGCAGTAGGTTACGTCGGTCAGCAAGAGCGGGACTACGCCCTGAACGCTGCCAGCCAGGCTGATTTCCTGATCCTGATGTTTGACGCGATCCAGGGAATCAAGCAAACCGAGCTAGATCTGTACGAGGATATCCTCAGCCTCAAAAAACCTTACATCATCGTGCTCAACAAAATCGATCTGACCCGTAAAGTCCGTGATGAAGTCATCAAAAAGGCGGCCGAGAACCTGAACGTGCCGGTGCAGGAGATCCTGCCGGTTTCGGCGCTCCGAGGGGAGGGCATTTCCCGGATCATGATGGCGGTCGTCGCCTCCGACCCGACCCTGACCATCTCGCTTGCCCAAGCCATGCCGCAATACCGCCAAAAGTTGGCTTGGCGCAGCATCACTACGGCAGCCTCACTTTCTGCTGCGATTGCCCTGACCCCCCTGCCCGTGATCGATTTTATCCCACTGATGGCCAACCAGGTCAGCATGGTGTTAAACATCGCCCGCATTTACCAATTCAAGATCAGCGCTGGGCGGGCCAGGGAACTGCTGGCGACATTTGGTTTGGGAATGTTGGGAAGAACCCTATTCCAACAGCTGTCCAAAGCCGGCGGCATCCCTGGCTGGCTGCTTTCCTCTGCCATCGCCTCTTCAATGACGGTGGTCATGGGGTACGCTTCGATCCAGTGGTTTGAAAAAGGGGAACAGGTCAATCAGGAAAAGTTGGGGAGCATGAGCAAGAAACTGACCCAGGAAATGCTTGCCGGGCTGAAAACCGTTTTCAAAAAGAAACCGTCCAAACAGCAAATAGAAGAGGCTGTGAGCGACATTCTTGCCGAAACACCACTCACAGCCCCATCAGAGATGCATCCTTCCACCGGGCAGGAATAAATACCGGGTTCGGATCAGCAATATTCGAGTACCTTCTAAATCAGCCCAACCACTTTGCCAACCCCGGCAAACACATCCAACACCTTTTCGAGTTGATCCTGGGTATGAGTCGCCATGTAACTTGTGCGCAGTAACTGCCGGCCGGGCGCGGTGGCCGGGCTGATCACAGCGTTGACAAACACGCCATTATCAAACAGGAGTTGCCAGCTCTTAAATGTCCTTTCGTCATCTCCAATAATGATCGGGATGACCGGTGTGACCGAGTTGCCGGTATCGAAGCCCAGGCTTTTGAAACCAGCACGCATGAACCGCGCGTTCTTATCAAGTTGTTCCACGCGTTCCGGTTCGTCCCGCATCACTTCCAGAGCTGCCAGAACTGTGGCAGTATTGGCTGGCGGAATGCTGGCACTGAAAATGAGGCTGCGGGCGTGGTGTTTGATGTAATCAACCACATCATAATCGCCGGCGATAAAGCCTCCAATGGAGGCGAAGGACTTGCTGAAGGTGGACATGATCAAGTCAACCTGATCGGTCAGGCCAAAGTGGGCTGCCGTACCGTGACCACCGCCCAAAACACCCATGGCGTGGGCGTCGTCCACCATCAGGCGGGCTCCATAACGCTGGCACAGCGGGATAATCTCAGGCAGGGGTGCGATGTCGCCTTCCATGCTGAACAGCCCGTCCACCACCACCAGCTTGCCTTTGTCTTCCGGCAGGCTCTTCAGCACACGCTCAAGGTGCTCCATATCATTGTGGCGGAAGCGTTCAATTTTTCCCCCGCTCAGAAAGGCTCCATCCACAATACTGGCATGATCTTCCTTGTCCATGATGACGATATCATTCTTGCTGACCAGCGCGCTGATGGTACCCAGGTTCACCTGCATGCCGGTGGAGAACACCAAGGCGGCTTCCTTGCCAACCCAAACTGCCAGTTCCTTCTCAAGATCTTCGATCATGGTCATGTTGCCATTCAGGAAGCGGGAGCCGGTGCAGCTGGTGCCATACTCGGCAATCGCGTCCATGGCTGCCTTGCGCAGCTTTGGATGCGTGGTCAGACCAAGGTAATTATTGGAACCGCACATGATGATCCGGCGGCCTTCGTAGACAACTTCGGTGCCTTCATTACGATCGAGTGGGATGAAGTAAGGATAAGTTCCCTTTTCTCTCGCCAGATTTGCCTGGTCGAATTCGTAGCATTTCTCAAATAAGTCCATTTTCAAACTCTTTTCGCCAATAATTTGATGGTCAATATAATTTTTTGTATCCATCGCATTATAACCCATACCCGTTAAAAATAGAGCCGCCAACTCTTTTTCGAAGGCATGCTATACTACACTCTGTATTTTCAATGGCAGGTCCTTTTCACGCCTGCCAGAAAGGACGCTGAGATGAAAAGATTCTCTTTCTTGCTGATTGCGGTTTTATTATTAAGCGCCTGCAATATTCCCAGTAGCGCCACCTCGACGCCAGACCTGGTAGCTACCAACGTTGCGATGGCACTGACCAATGCTCCTGCCAACACAGCGGTGCTGGAAACAGAGCCGGTGGCTGTGACAGCCACAGACCTACCCACCGCTATGCCGTCTTCTGCGCCAACCGAGACCTCCACGCCAACCGCAGAGCCAACTGCCACCTCTACCTCCAGCCCCGAGGATCCGGCTGTCCGTTATGGCAATCCCACGAGTGTGGAAGAGTTCAACTCCAGCACAGGGACGTGGAATTATGAAGATGATTGGTTCTCCCTGAATGTCAGCGACGGTCAACTGCACATTTATTCCAAAGGCACGCCATATTGGAACAGTTGGTACACCATCGGTCCAGCCATCCAAAACTTCTACCTGGAAACCACCCTGACCATGCCCAATTGCAGCGGTAAGGACCGCGTTGGGCTGGCGTTCCGCCTGACCAACGATAATCAGTACTATTTCATGGGGCTGACCTGTGATGGAACCTGGGGTTTCAACCGGTTTACCTCTTCGAACGAATCGCAGACCATCCTGAATTACCAGAAAGCCGACCAGCTCAAAGCCACCAACGAAGCCAACCGAGTGGGCGTGCTTGCCAACGGGGACAAGTTTGAGTTCTATATTAATGGCGTCAAAGTCGGGGAGACCACCGACAGCACCTATCCAGCTGCGGGCACCTATGGATTTGTGTCCATGTCCGCCGGCACTTTGAATTTTAAGACCAATGTCGACAAACTTACTTACTGGGTACTGCCTTAGGGTGCAGCGCCTTAATGGTTAAAACGGGAGTGGGCATTAGTCAGGTCCGGAAGGCCGCCGCATCGCAACAGCCGATAAACATAATTTACCAGGCTCAAGGGAATAATCCATGACCGAAACCTACATGAAAAACCCGCAACTTGACGGCGAAAGCTTCTTTTTCAGTGGGAATTCCATTGGCGTGGTTTTGTACCATGGCTTCACCGCCACCACGGCGGAAGTTCGCCTGTTGGGCAATTACCTGCACGGGCAGGGCTACACCGTTTCGGCTCCGCTTCTCCCTGGTCACGGCACCCACCCGGACGATCTGAACAAAAGGGTCTGGATGGAGTGGTATGAGGCTGCTGAAGCGGCATACATAAAAATGAGGGAACATTGTTCCCAGGTCTTTGTAGGCGGCGAATCCATGGGATCACTCCTAGCACTCCTGATCGCGAGCCGGTATGACAAGGTCGATGGACTGATACTGGCTTCACCAGCGCTCAGCGTAAAACATTTGAACGGAGCGTATGTGCTGCGCTTTGTGATGAAATACCTGGCAAAAAGCCCCACTGATGACGGTCTGGCATGGAAAGGGTATACTGTCTTCCCCCTGAATGCCACTGTTCAATTGCTTAAGCTTCAGAAGCTCACCAAAAAAGAGCTTGGAAACATCACCCAACCCGCCTTGATCTTCATGGGCGGAAAAGATGACAGGATCGCTCCAGACTCAGGCAGGCTGGTCATGCAGTCGATTCAATCCGCCGATAAGCGCCTGGTGGATCTTGAGAATTCGCCGCACTGCTTGCTGCTCGCCAGTGAGAAAACGACGGTATTCAGAGAAGTTCAAACCTTCCTGGATAATCACGTCACCAGAACATAACCTGAAACGGGCAGCCCCGTCCGGGCGCCATTCCGGATTTGTGTTAGCAATTCCCAATATGGAAAAGCTCTTTGGGAATTCTGATAAGCAATTGCCTCAACATGCCGTTCTGCATGGAACACTACAGCTAAAAAAACAAGCATGTATAATTGGGTAGTGATGACACAACCCTCTTTATTTGAAATGGATACTACACTTCCAATTAATAAAAATATCCATTCATCATTTTCGCACGATGACGCGTTTCCTGACATTGAACGATTAAGGATTGAACAACGATATTCCAATTTATTTGTTCCTGACGATCGGTTTGATAGAAAAATCGTGTCATTTCAAGCCAATAAGAACGAGCTTGTTCATAGTTGGTTAAAATTATCGTGAGGGTTTTTCATCAACTCTAGTTGAAACCTTAATCAGTGATTTTGGGCTAAAACAAGGTGATACAGTTCTTGACCCATTTGCAGGGTCTGCCACAACTCTCCTTGTTTCAAAAACATTGGGGATTAATTCAACCGGAATTGATATACTTCCTAATTGTCATTTGGCGTGGAATGCCAAAGCAAAATTTTCTGATTATGATATTAATGAGTTGAGGAAACTGCCGAATTTAGTTATAAATTCAAGCCCCGGCACTGCAACCAGACCATTTCCTCACATTGTTATAACAGAATCAGCCTTTTCTCAACAGACAGAAAACGACCTGATGTGGTATACAGATTGGTTTTCAGAAATGCCAATTAGTGATGATTCAAAACTTTTGTGCAAATTGATTATGACGAGTATTCTCGAAGATATTTCTTATACACGGAAAGACGGGCAATTTTTACGATGGGACTACCGTTCTAATAAATTGAAATCAAGAAACGATGTTCGTGAAACGCAAGGAAAAAAGTTAATTGGTGGAATTGATAAGGGAGAGTTGCCAAGCGTAAAAGAAGCCATAATCGGTGCATTCTCTGGAGTTATTTCTGATATTGGTATTTTACAATCTCGTTTTACACGAAATGGTAGTCATCAACAGTTAATTCAAGGCAGTACGCTAGAGGTGCTGCCCGCTCTGCCAGAAAATTCATTCGGTGCTGTTATCACCTCTCCGCCTTATGCAAATCGATACGACTATACTCGTACTTATGCGCTAGAGCTTGTATATCTAGGAGTTGGAGAACAGATTTGAACTTCACCCCATAAAATGGACACCTAGTTAAGGAGATTTTTGATACTTAGCTTCAAACTCTGACGGGGACAAGTAACCCAATGACGAATGAAGCCTGGTTGTATTATAAAACCCTTCGATGTAACCGAATATATCTGTACGTGCCTGTGAGCGGGTCTTGTATTTCTGGTGATGAACCAACTCGTTTTTCAGCGTACCCCAGAAGCTTTCAATCACCGCGTTGTCATAACAGTTACCTTTTCCGCTCATACTGACCTGAATTTGGTTTGCAGCCAGTATATCTCGGATCTGGTGACTCGCATATTGAACACCCCGATCTGAATGATGAAGTAATCCTTTCCCCGGATGGCGTTGGTATAAAGCCATTCTCAAGGCTCGCTCAACTAAAGTGGCATCAATCTGGCTTGACATGTCCCAGCCAACAATTTTACGTGAAAACAAATCCAGAACACCGGCCACGTACAACCAGCCTTCTTCAGTCGGAATATAGGTGATATCCGCCACCCATTTTTGATTGGGCCTGTCTGCAGTGAATTCACGATTGAGCACATTGGAGGCTATCGGAAACTTGTGGTTGCTGTTCGTGGTGATCACTTTTCGGTACTTTCGCTGCCCTTTTAGCCCTTCCTGACGCATCAAACGGGCTACAGTTTTCTGATTGCATGATACTCCCTGCTTTTTCAGTTGCGCATACACTCTTGGACTGCCATAAGCCTTGCGGCTCATCCTGTGGATTCGGCGGATGTGATCGATCAGTGCCCGGTTAATCTGCTCCCGTTGACTGGGCTTGCGCTTTTTCCAGGCATAATAACCACTTCGGCTGACTCCCAGTAGTGCACAGATACGCCCCGTCGAGTACTTGTCCTTGTGCTGCTTCTCGATGAAGCTGAATTTCATCTTCCGTCCTTCGAGTACATCGTGAGCACTTTTTTTAGGATTTCTTTATCCTCTTTCAATAAGGCATTTTCTCGTTCTAATTGCCGGATGCGAGCTTCTGTATCCGTTAGTCTCCCGTTTCCCGGAAAAGCTTCTTCTTTTTTGGGCTGGCGATTCAGTTCCAGTCTCCATTTTCCTAGCAGTCCATTCGTAATTCCCAATTCCCGCTCAATCTCTGTTGCGGAACGTTCGCCATTCTCGTACATCCGAATGGTTTCCATCTTAAATTCCTTGCTGTACTTCTTGCGTTCTCTGGTCATGAACTTCCTCCGTTTTGATTATATGTCCTCCTTAACTTGCAGTCCATTTTTTCTGGGGAAGTTCA
>JBAQMM010000032.1:0-1956 GCA_049302815.1 Anaerolineaceae bacterium
GCGTGGAGATGGAGGCCCTGTGCGCCGCCAGTGTGGCAGCTCTGACGATCTATGACATGTGCAAAGCAGTCGACCGTGGCATGCAGATCACCCAGATCCAGTTGGAGCGGAAGAGCGGGGGGAAATCAGGGGACTACCAAAGAGAGGTTATAATCCCCCCTAATGATTGACCAGTACGGAAGAGATATCATCTATTTGCGGCTCTCGGTCACCGAGCGCTGCACATTGCGCTGCACTTATTGCCGCGTGGAAGAAGGCCTGTGCCCCAAGGCGGAGGAACTCACGGCTGAAGATTTTAGCCGTATTGTGCGTGTTTTCGCTGAACTGGGTATCAAAAAGGTGCGCATCACCGGAGGAGAGCCTTTATTAAGAAAAGACATTCTTGATATCATCCGGCGCATCGCCGCGGTTAAGGGGATTGAAGACATTTCCATGACCACCAATGCTCAGAGGCTCCCTGGCAATGCCCTGGCACTCAAACAGGCGGGTTTGAGGCGCCTGAACATCAGCCTGGATTCCCTCAACGCGGAAACTTTCAGGGAGATGACCGGCGGAGAGCTTGGGCTGGTCCTGAGCGGGATTGATGAAGCGATCGAGGCGGGCCTGCTGCCTGTGAAGGTCAACATGGTGGTGGTCCAGGGGGTGAATGACAGCGAAATTGATGATTTCATTGCCCTGACCAGGGACAGACCGATTGATGTGCGCTTCATTGAACTGATGCCGATTGGGGATCTGGGCAGGAATGAAAGGCGGCGGATTTCAAATGATGCCCTGATTCAAGCCAGACCCTACCTGAAGCCGCTGCCGGCAAGATATATAGGGCAGCCTTCTACGGATTACCGTGTGGAGGGGCATGTGGGCAGGGTGGGCTTCATCAGCCCGATTTCACATAAGTTTTGCGCGAACTGCAACCGCATCCGTTTGATGAGTGACGGCAAGCTGCGTCCGTGCCTGGGGGTGGACTCGGAGATTTCGCTGCTGGAAGCTCTGCAGCAGGGTGATGATGCCCTGTTGGAAACCATCCGCGAAGTTATCTTTTATAAGCCGGTCGGGCATGCATTTGAAAGTTGTTCCTACTCAGACAGAAATATGAGCAGGATCGGAGGATAGCGCTTTGGCAAAGGTCATTTCTATCAACATCAGCATCCACACGGGGACGATCAAGCATCCGGTCGAAGAAGCCACGCTCAGGGTGAATCACGGCATTGAGGGCGACGCGCATGCCGGCGATTGGCACCGCCAGGTGAGCCTTTTGGACCAGGCAAGCATCAACAAGATGATCGCCCTGGGGGCTAAAGATCTCGATCCGGGCATCTTTGCCGAGAATATCACCACCGAGGGCATTGAGCTTTTCTCGCTCCCGGTTGGAACGCGCCTGCAGGTAAGCGAGGTGGAACTCGAGGTCACGCAGATTGGCAAAGAATGCCATACCCACTGCCAGATCTATCAGCAGGTAGGGATGTGCATCATGCCGACTGAAGGGATCTTCACCAGGGTGCTGGCAGGCGGGGTGATCAAAGCCGGAGATGAGATCACGGTCATTCCTGTGATCAACGCGGCGGTCATCACCATCAGTGACAAAAGCGCGGCAGGCATACGCGAGGATAAGAGCGGGCCGGCTTTGGTTGAAGCGCTCAAGGGTCACGCGCTGGTCAAAGAGACACTGATCCTGCCAGACGAGGTGGAAGAGATCAAGGCTGCCCTGATCCGGTTGGCTGATTCAGGGGAAGTTGACCTTATCTTCACGACCGGCGGAACCGGGCTGGCGCCCAGGGACGTGACACCAGAGGCGACCATGAGCGTGATGGAACGGGTGGTTCCAGGCATCCCAGAGGCAATGCGCCGGGAGAGCTGCAAGATCACCGACCGTGCCATGCTTTCACGGGCGGCTGCTGGAATCCGCAAGCGTACGCTGATCATCAACTTGCCAGGCAGCCCCAAGGCGGCGGTGGAATG
>JBAQMM010000033.1:0-30403 GCA_049302815.1 Anaerolineaceae bacterium
AGGAGTGTTCCCCTGTCTCAACAAACCGCTCGCGTTCCTTCTTGTCTTCCTCCATGGGTTGATTCCCTCCTATTGAATCACATTTTCCCGGTATGGTCAATTCTGAATTCGTTTTTCAACACCCTCAAACACATGCTTTCTTTATGGTAAAATGCCTTGAGAATAGACAGTGCTCTATCCATATCATTACCATATCATTACAATGATTGGGTAAGGATCCCGTAAAATTAGACCAGTGAAAAGTGGACAAAACTGAGACAAAGAAAGCAGGAGAAAGTCTACAATGAAGAGGTCACGATTTGCAGAAAGCCAAATAGTGGTGATCATGAAAGAAGCCGAAACAGGAAAATCCATCGAAGAGATCTGCTGAACTCACGGTATCAGCCGGAGTTGTTATTACCAATGGAACACAAAATACGGTGGACTGGGAGAAGCGGAGCTGAAACGATTGAAAGCACTGGAAGCCGAGAAGGTGCAATTGAAACGGATGTATGCAGACTTGAGTTTGAAACATGAAGGGCTGAAAGAAATCATCGAAAAAAAACTATAACGGTGGCAGAAATGAGGGAGTGGGTAGCGTACTTGATGGAGCGATTCTGGATGAGCGAACGCAAAGCCTGTGACGCAGTCGAAATTCCGCGACAAAGTTATCGGTATCAGTGTCAGGCGAAAGAGGGCGGAGAAATCCAGGAAGCATTGCAGAATCTGGCACAACAACACCCCCGCTGGGGCTTCAAAAAGATGAATGCGGTACAAAACGAGAAAATGGATGGAATCACAAACGCATCTACCGGGTCTATTGCGAAATGAAATTGAATTTGCGAGTCAAACCCAGGAAACGACTACCAAGTCGAGAAAAAGTGAGTTTGTCCCAACCACAGCATGCAAATGAGAGCTGGTCCATTGACTTCATGAGTGATAGTCTGATGAATGGGAAAGCCATTCGGACAATGAATATCATGGATGATTACAACCGGGAAGTGTTAGGGATCGAAGTCAGACATTCCTTTCCAGCAGAACAAATGACGAAAATATTAGATCCGGTTGCAGAATGGAAGGGCTATCCAAAACAAATCCGCAGCGATAATGGACCGGAATTCATTGCCAGACATACAGCCCAATGGACACACGAACAGGGTGTTCGCTGGGAATTCATCCAACCGGGAAAACCCAATCAGAATGGATATGTGGAACGGATGAACCGGACCTATCGGGAAGATGTGTTGGATGCTTATTTGTTGAAGAACCTGGAGGAGGCACAAGAACTGACAGAAGAATGGGTGAGGATGTACAACAGCCAGCGACCGCATAAGGCACTAAGAAATCTGACGCCCTATGAGTATGCGATGGCTGCTGAAACCTGAAAGTGTCTACTTATTATTGGTACAGTTTGTGGGAGCTTGACACTTGAAGGTAATGTCATGGCTCGTTTCATTTGTACACCGCCCATATATTCAAGGCCGCGGCTTTGTTGTAACTCCTCATTGTGGAGAGGACAAAACAAAATCATTCGAGTGAGCGCATAAGCTGGACTGTTGACTGTCTGCTTATGCGTTCTTTCTTTATTAGTCTTGTATTGCTTGAATTTCATGGAGGTAACGGTATGATAAAACGCGATAGTGAAAAGAAAAAGCGAATATTTGAGATTAGCTTTTCAAATACAATATTGGCATTTGGTATTGTCATTTGTACGGCTCTATCAATAGTGTCTTCTGTACTGGTTGGAAAGTTTATAGATTTTATTGAAAATAAACCTAACTTTGACCAAGACACGTTTCTTTATCTTTTCTCCATTTTGGGGGCAATGATTCTCACAACAGTAGCCAGCATTTATTTAGCACAATATTTCCCATTGCGATTACAACTTAAAAAAAGCATTGATTATTCTCAGAAAATAATGAACGGCTTGCTGAAGATTTCGCAAAAGAATTATCAAAGTAAAGAGAAGGGTTATTACATAAACCTTGTAACTTCCTCGGCCTTCACATGTGGGGACATTTATGGACAAATAAATGTTGAACTTGTTGGAAATGCCATGTGTGTCCTGCTTTTGATCATTATAGCAACATACATCAGCCCATATTTGGGGGGGATTTATTTATTATATATACCGATCTTTGCACTATTGACGCAGAAACCAAACAAGAAAATAGCGGCTTTTCAAAAAGTCGGGTTGCCTACTCAGGATTCTTTTTTAAGCGGGACGAAGAAAATCGTTGAAGATAAACGATCAATTAATATAGCGAGAGCCGAGTCGTATTATTCCAACAGTTATAAAAAGCGTAGTGAAAAATATTTGTCATTTGTTACAAAGTTCAAATGGTACTCTATACTTGCCACCAATATTCCTACCATGCTGTCAGCGATGTTGACTGTCGCAACAATGGGAATAGCAGCAAAACTTTATTTTGATGAAATCGTTACCTTGGGAACGATTTTCGTGATCTTTCAACTATCGCAACTACTTCAAAGCCCGCTTAATAGGTGTTTTGAAATCCTGATTTATCGTTCGATTAATGATGTGCATATTGAACGAATTCAAGACTTTGATGATCTGCAACAGGAAAAATCGGGGTTTGAAAAAGTATATTCCAACCAAGAAAAATTGGCTTTGGTTCGCAATGGTAAATTATTTTCTACCGCAGAAAAAAGAAAGATGCTTTTTTCTGTAGAAGACTTAGCGATTCCCAAAAATTCATTGGTGCTTATTAAAGGCAAGAATGGCACTGGGAAATCCACATTAACCAATTATCTGACAGGTTTTGTGGATATTGATGTGTTTGTGGAACCGTTAAACTGGACAACTCGCTTTCAAATGCTGCATATCTTAGCTATCCCATTTTGTTTGCTGAGGGCAACATTGAAGAAAATATGTTTGGAGTAGAAATTGATCAAGAAGTCTATGAAATATTAGGTGCTTCGTTCGAAGGAAAGAATATCAATGAATCCGGTAATAATCTGAGCCTTGGGGAACAGCAAAAACTTGGACTGCTTAGGGTCTTATCCTCCAAGGCGGCAGTTGTTGTGTTAGATGAGCCATTCACAAATCTTGATAAGGACACCATTTATAGCCTAACTGCTTATATTGCAAAAATTAAAGGTAAGAAAAGTATTATTGTAATAACCCATTCACCAGAATTAGATCCTTTTGCAGATATGATTCTAAGGATTGATAGTGGAAGTCTCGTGCGTATTGACCAACAGGTCATATGTTAAATTATAATAGAAAGGAGGAAAAAATCGTGAAAATCATTGTTAAATCTCAACCCGACTCCACGCGGGGCACTGTTGGCAATTGTTGCAACGGTCTTGTCCTTTGCTAACAGCTGACGAGGTATAGGGCAACATTGTGGCTACAGTGTTGCCCTATCTGAGATATGGAAGAGTGGATATTATGGCAAACTATTCATTTGTTAATAATTCGTTGTCTGGTGTTTTTGATTGCAAATCTGCAACCGTGAAATTTGGCGAAGAAACGCTTAAGTGTCAAAAGACATTCAAGAGGTACCCTAAGCGGCTTTACCTAATTTTTTCTAAGCAGTGCAATCTTCAGTGCTCATACTGTTTTCAACAGAATAATTCAAAGCGCCCCTGTCAATTGGATATTGACACAATTATGCCAATTATTCATGAATCTTCCAATTCCTTCGATGAATTCGTTTTATTTGGGGGAGAACCGTTATTAAGTAGCAATCTGAATATAATAGCGCAGATGCTTTCTTGTAAATTAGGGAAACCAATATTTGTTTTTACAAACGGAAATATCTCATTCGAGGCAAAAAACATATTAATTTCAAACAAGGAACAGATAAGCGGAGTTATTATTACTCTTGATGGAACAAAATCGGTCCATGATACATTAAGAGTAAACCCAATATCCAGTTCTTTTGATAACGCATTGAGCACAATAAAAGACCTAAGCGCGGCAGATATATATGTGCAAATCCAAGTTAATGTTGACTCAAGGAATCAGCAGGATGTGAGTAATCTAATATTTTATTTAGACGACATTGTTTCTTTTCCTTTGCATATCATGTTGAATCCAATAAAATATACCTCCCATACGTTAAAACAAGAGCAATTGCTTGAGCTATATGTAGCCATGATGAGGCGGCACCCAAGCGTAGATATTCGTGTCAATTCAAGACTAGTTCGAAATTTATTTTCACTTTTAGTGGGTGAACCTATGGAAAAAGATAGGTGCGGCCTTAGCAATACTGTAGTGGCTGACTTTTCTAGTAGTCAGTCACGCAGAAATGGATGGATAAAGGTGAAGCAATTTAATCCGAGCATCCTTGGTTCGGAATTGCCAGTTAATGATTGCATGAGTCTCGTTTCGTTCATTGGTAATCGCCCGCACTTCATTTTCGAGAATGGCTGGGGTTGGTATGTGCAATTTTAACGATCTGCTGAAGGCGCTCAATTCAATTTCAGCCATATCCAGCCAACATCCATGTTTAGGCGGGTAATGAAATTCAAATCGATTGGTCAGCCGTCGTGCTTCTTCAGGTGTGAATGCTTCGTAAAACGATGCAGGTGAATGAGTGTTGAGATTGTCCATCACGACGATAATTTTTTCTGCTTCCGGATAGTGTACATTTGAAAGCTCTCTCATCGCCACTGCCCAATTTTTTTTCGTGCGGTGGTCTGTCACTTTAACATGGCGTTTGCCTGCCAGCGGTTCAGAAAACAGGAACAAATTGACCAGGATTGACACCTAATCCAAACGCTCTCGGCCAAATCTCCGGCCTCTCCACCCTCACGACCTGCCTGGAAACCAAAATTTACTCCAGATAATGGGACGCCCTGTTCATTGGTATAATCGAAGAGAGGACAAACAAACGCATGTTCCTGGAAACCATTGAAAACAAACTACAGTCCCTGCTCGAAGGCACCCTTGACCGCCTGCTTTACCCGGGTTTTTCCAGATCTTTGAGCAGCCGTTTGGTTTCAATCATTGATGAGAAATTGAATTCTCAAACAGGTCAAGATAAGACAGCACCAGACCTGATCGATATTTACGTCTCCCCAGAGAAGTGGGATGCCTGGCAGGAAGCCCATGATACCCTGGACCAGGTCGCCAATGAATTGGAAAAAAGTTGGAGTGAGCAAGGTTATATCTTTCGAACCCATCCCAAAATTCAAGTCAATATCGACCCTGAGCTGGCTGTGGATGCGGTTGACATTAAGACCAGCTATTCCCAGGGTGAATTATTAGCCTCCGAAACTGCCTTGCAGATCGTAGCCAGACCCCATGTCAGCGAAGCCATGCCGCGGAATGCCTACTTCATCATTAACGGGAAGGAGCAGGTCGCTCTGGAGAAACCGGTCATCAATATCGGGCGCCGTTCTTCCAGCGATATCATCCTGCACGACCCGCTGGTTTCCCGGGATCATGTTCAGCTTCGCGCCGAGCAAGGGCGCTACATCCTGTTTGACCTCAGCTCAACTGGCGGTACTCACATCAATAACCACTCTGTCAAGGCCGCCACACTCAAACCGGGCGATGTCATCCGCCTTGGTAAGACGATCCTGATCTACAACCAGGATTTTTCCGGGGTAGCCACAGAAACCAAGGCAATCGTTATGGAACAGGATCCGGAAGCATGAACGCCGTCATTGGCTTGGTTTTGCGCATACTGCTGATGGTTGCCCTGTACGGTTTTCTGGGGGCGGCTTTATGGCTGATCTGGAAAAGCGTTGTCTCCAAGAGCACCAGGGTGGATAAAGAGGTCACCCCTCCGATCAGTCTTTCGTCCACGCTCGAAGGGACTAAACAGGATCAGGTTTTCACAACCTCCGAGGTCGTGATTGGCAGGGATCCGGATTGTGATTTTGTGCTCCCACATACCATGGTTTCGACCCGGCATGGGCGCCTGAGTTTTCATCAGAATCAATGGTGGTACGAAGATCTGAAATCCACCAACGGCTCATTCCTGGAAGACTTGCGTATTGAAGAGCCGATTGTCCTCAAAGACGGAGATGTCATTTTTTGTGGAGAAGTTGACCTTACCATCAAAATCAAACCAAATAGTTAAAAAACGAGGAGTTTATGTCTCAAAACGAAATTGCGTTCGGCATCATCGGCGGATCAGGTCTGTATTCCTTTGAAGGGCTTGAAAATAAAGAAACCATCACAGTCAATACCCCTTTCGGAGAACCCTCCTCACCCATTGTTTTAGGTCAGGTGCACGGCAAACAATTAGCCTTTCTGGCAAGGCACGGGATCGGTCACACCATCTCACCCTCTGAAGTTAATTATCGCGCAAATATCTACGCGATGAAACAACTGGGTGTCACCAAGCTGATCAGCGTCAGTGCCTGCGGCTCTCTGCGCGAGGACTATGCTCCCGGTCATATTGTCGTTCCCGACCAGATTTTTGATTTTACGCACAAAAGGGAGCGCAGCTTTTTTGGTAATGGTCTGGTGGTGCATGTAGGAACAGCAGAACCTTTCTGCCCCAAGTTAAGTGCCGCCCTGCTTAAAGCCTTGAAAATGGAAAATGCCACGGTGCATAAGGGTGGGACATATATCACCATCGAGGGACCGAGGTTCTCCACCAAAGGCGAATCGCAGACCTACCGCAGTTGGGGGATGTCCCTGGTGGGCATGACTGCCTCTCCTGAAGTTTTTCTGGCACGTGAAGCAGAGATGTGCTACGCCACCATGGCACATGTCACCGATTATGACGTCTGGCATGTCAGCGAAGAACCTGTTACGGTTGATATGGTCGTAAAAACCCTTGCTAAAAACACCGAACTCGCGCAGAAAACGCTTATCCGCCTGGTTGATATACTCGATGAACCTGACGACGGTGCCATTGCCTGCAGTTGCGACGAAGCCCTTAAAAACGCTCTGATCACCGACCCTGCCCGGATCAATCCGGAAACACGCGATAAGCTGCACTTGCTTATCGATAGGTACATGAAATAACCTTGACCGACCAAGCCCCCAGTAAAAAAGCTCCCGCCCGGCCAAACCTTTTATGGCTGGTGGGCTTTTTTATCACCATCTACACTTTTCAGTTGGCGCTTGCGCCAGGCATACGCACGCATGACGCGACTTTTCAGTTGGAATGGACCTATGCGCTTCCCTGGTTTGGGTGGCTGGCAGGAATCCTCATCCTGGATTTTTTTGTTAAATCCCGGCTTCCAGCTCGGGATCCCTGGCTGGTGCCCCTGGTGGGCGCGTTGACAGGCTGGGGTTTGCTAACCATCTGGAGATTGTCTCCCTCCCTGGGGTTGAAGCAGTTGATCTGGTTCCTGGTGAGTATCGTGGTGGTTGTGGTGGGCTTGAACATCAAAGACCTGATTGCCATCCTCAAGCGTTATAAATACTTCTGGCTGGTTTTGGGGTTGATCCTGGTGGCATTGACCTTTATTATCGGGGTTAACCCCAGCGACTCGGGTCCCAATTTATGGTTGAACCTGTTCGGCGTGTATATTCAGCCCTCGGAACCACTGAAATTGTTGATGATTGTCTACCTGGCAGCTTTTTTCGCGGACCAAATCAGACCAAATGTGTCCGTGATGTCATCCATACTGCCAACAGTCTTGATAACAGGTCTGGTGGGGCTTTTACTAATCGGTCAACGGGATCTAGGGACTGCCAGTTTATTTGTTTGCCTGTATGTGTTCATGCTGGCGGTAACCACCCGCCGCCGCAGGTTCCTATGGATTTTCCCCTTGATTGTGCTGGCTGCCGGCGTGGCAGGCTACTTCCTGTTTGATGTAGTTCGCGCCCGCGTTGACATCTGGCTGAATCCATGGTTGGAAACCACGGGTGCTTCCTACCAGTTAGTGCAGGCGCAAATTGCTGTGGCAGTTGGCGGGCTCACCGGCACCGGACCAGGTCTGGGCAGCCCGCAGCTCATACCGGTCGCGGTTTCCGATTTTATCTTCTCAGCCATCGGAGAAGAAACCGGTCTGCTTGGAACATCAGCGCTTATCTTGATGATCCTTCTTCTAATCTTCCGCGGGATTACCATCGCTCAAAATACCAAAACCACTTTTGGGCGCTACCTGGCATTCGGAATATCCGCTTATTTTGCCATCCAATCTTTCTTCATCATTGGGGGAAATCTTGGGCTGGTACCTCTCACCGGTATTACCCTGCCCTTTGTGTCTTACGGCGGCTCCAGCTTGCTGACCAGCATGATCTGTGTTCTGATCCTGTTGAAACTGAGCACCGAAACCAGCAAAGTACCGTTCTCGGAAAGATCCCGCCGTCCTTATCATTTCCTCTCAGCTGTTGTGTTGGTGCTGTATATTCTGCTCCTAGTCAAAAACAGTGCCATTTCTGTGTTTAACCAGGAAGATTTGGTCAACCGTCCTGAAAATCCGCGCTGGGCGGTTTATGACCGCTATTCGCCCAGGGGCAACATCATGACCCAGGCAGGGGAAGAATTGTCCATTACCACCGGCACCTCCGGGACCTATGACCGTGAAGTGCTTTACCCACAACTCAGCAATGTACTCGGCTATACGAATGCTCTCTATGGGCAGACTGGTTTGGAAAACAGCATCTATTCTTTCCTGCGCGGATATGGCAAATCCTATCAAACTTACTGGCGGCACCAGGTGCTCTACAATCAGCCCCCACCCGGCTCGGATGTCAAGCTTAACATCAGCCTCTCGCTTCAAAAGACAGCGGACGAATTGCTGGCTGACCAAAAGGGAGCTATCGTTTTGCTTAACGCCAAAACCGGAGAAGTGTATGCCCTGGCAAGCCACCCAAATTATGACGCGAACACTCTTGAAGAAAACTGGGCGACACTCATGGCAAGCGCGGACGCACCTCTCGTGAACCGCACCACACAGGCTTCCTACCCCATTGGCACCCTTGCCAATCTGTTCAGTCTTACCACCTACTGGAGTGATCCGGCTGTTCGCTTTCAACTGCCTGCCATGGAACACCAGATGGACCTGCAATGTTACCGCGCCATCAAGGCTGCCAACGCTGACCTGAATGGGCTGCAATATGGATGTAAAAGCACCACTGAAGGCCTGCTTCAAAGTGTTTCAGGACAGGACCTGACAGAGCTCATGCGGTTGATGGGTTTATTCAGTGCGCCCACCATCGCCCTGGAAGTTGCCCCACCCCACCCAGACCCCAGCCTTTATGGCGATTTGTCTGCATGGCTGCCCAGAGCCCAAGAAACCACGGTCAGCCCCCTACAGATGGCACTGGTGGCGGCAACTTTCACCAATGATGGCGTTCAACCGGCACCCAAACTGGTGAACAGCTACCTCAACGAGAAAGGGGAATGGATCGCTTTTGCCGATAGCGGCGACCCAATACCGGTTATCGAAACGGAATTGGCAAGACGCGTTCGAGATCAGTTTCAATCCCAGACGCAATCCATCTGGTTCCAAAATGGTCATGCTACCATCAGCGAAAACGAAACGTTGACGTGGTATATTGGTGGCACAACCCCCGCCTGGACTGGGACACCCCTGGCTATTGCTATAGCAATTGAAGGAAGCAACCCGGAATTAACTCAGCAAATTGGCAGCCAATTGCTCAGCCTTACCACCAATCCTTAAATCTTATCTGACTATCCTCAAGTAGTGGCGCTTGCCCGATTGCAGCACGCAATCACAATCAAGTGTGATGGTAACATCGTCGATGGTAATACCGTCAATCTTCACCCCCTGCTGTTCGATAAGACGACGCGCCTGGCTTTTACTTTTGGCAATACCGTTCTTAATCAGCACGTCCAACACATTTTCATCCCCTTCCAGGCGATATTCAGGCATACTCTTCGGCATATCACCTTTTTGGAACATGGCGATGAATTGGGATTGGGCGGCATTGGCAGCACTTTCCCCATAGAAGACAGAAGTGATGGCGTGGGCAAGTTTCATTTTCGCGTCGCGAGGATGTAAACTTCCAGTCTCCAGGCCAGCTTCAAAGCGGGTTAGCACTTCAGGCGTCCACTCAGTGGTAAGTTTCGCGTAAACCGGCATCACCTTATCAGGAATGCTCATCACTTTTCCATACATATCTTCCGCGTTGGTGTTTAGCGGTATGTAATTACCCGTTGACTTACTCATGCGCAGTTCGCCATCAGTGCCAGGCAATATACCCAGGATAATGCCGATATTGGGTTTTTGTCCATAAAAAGCCATCACCTTGCGTGCTGCAGTCATGATGTTAAACAGCTGGTCCGAACCCCCAACCTGTACATCGGCATTCAGTTCGTGGGCATCGTATCCCTGCATCAAGGAATAAAAGAACTCGTGCAAGTAGATTGGCTCGCTAGCATCCCAGCGCTTACGGAAGTTATCCCGGGTGAGAAATTGTTGTACTGTGAAGTTAGACCCCAACTTGATCAGATCCGTTAAGGTCAACTGGGAGAGCCAATCGGAATTGTGGCGAATATGGGTTTTTTCAGGGTCCAACACGCGAAAAGCTTGGTCAGCGTAAGTTTCAGCGTTTTCCAACACCTTTGTCGGGCTGAGCTGTGGCCTCAGCTTGTCCTTGTCAGAAGGGTCCCCGATTTGTGAAGTGAAGGTGCCAATAACAAAGGTGACGTCGTGCCCCAGCTCCTGGAATTGGCGCAATTTCCGCATAGTGACGGTGTGACCCAGGTGTAAATCCGTCGAAGTCGGGTCGTAACCGCAATAGACTTTCAAGGGCCGTCCGACTTTCTCTGCTTCCAAAAGGCGTTCGCGCAGCTCAGTTGCCATGGCTTCAGCCAGGGCAGGGTCACCATAATCCACACCCTGCATTAAGTATTCGACTTGTCCATCAATATTCATCTTCGGCCTCCATTGATCTTCCCAGAATGATATGCTTTCGGCGACGAGAGGACCAGCATTATTTTTACTCAGAAATATTGTGGAATTTTACCATCACTTTTCATGGGAGCCTTCAGCCCCGTGCCTATCACCCAGGCTTGTTCGGGTCTCGGCCTTAAAATAATACACTCTCAACCAGGGTTGAGAGTGTATTATTTTTTATCATTTGAGACCAAACAGGAGCAACTTGCCAGGCTTTTAGCCGGATTTTCCTACCATTCAGGCAGGTTTTTCTTCCTCGCCGGGGTCCAAAGGAGCTTCCCCGTTCTCGGCAGCTTCATCTTCAATAATTTCCTCAGAGGGGAGTGCCTGTTCCGGTTTGACTTCTTCCCCGGATAGAACAATTATCTCTTCAACTTCCAGAATTTCGACAGGTCCTTCAGTTGTTTCCATAGTTGCTTCGATGGCTGCTGCGGTTTCCTCCGCCTTCGGGCCTGCTTCCAGGGTTTCACGCTCTCCTTCAGAAACTTCCACCAGCTTCATATCCGAAACGTCAATGCCTTCCTGCTCGACCGCAACGACTTCCTTTGGAGGCTTCACAGAGTGTCGGAAAAGCAGCAGTAAGCCTGATGTCACTGCTACAACCGCCATGACTGTCTGGTTGATGTTGATTCCGTTCACGGGGGAAGGATCAAGCCGTAAATATTCCAGTCCGAACCGGATTACCGGGTAGAAGATCAGATAAAGCAAAAAAACATCGCCTTTATACAATTTATCTTTCATCTTGCGGGCAATCAGCAGGAGCAATCCTGCTGCCAGCAGGTTCAGCAGGCATTCATACAGAAACAGTGGGTGATAGGTTTCGACAGCTTCAAAACCTGGCAGGCGGTATTGCGGATCTATAGTGATCGCCCAAGGTAGATTGGATGGTCCACCATACAGTTCCTGGTTGACAAAATTGCCCCAGCGGCCGATGGCCTGTGCTACCAGCAGCCCGGGTGAAATCATATCAGCCCATTCCAAAAAGCTGTCTTTCTTAACCCTGGTATATATCCATAATGCCAACGAACCGCCGATTACACCGCCGGGAATTCCCAATCCGCCTTTCCAGATCATCAATATTTGCAGCGGGTGCTGAAAATAATACTGGGTGGTCAATCCCATGGCAACGTTGGAGGCTGAGGGGGTCAGAACATGCCAGATGCGGGCTCCAAGAATGCCGCCAACCAGGAGCCAGGGCAGCATGTCCCAAATCATATCCTTATCTTTGCCGCGTCGGTTGGCTTCGGTGGAAGCAATCCAGGCTGCGACCAGCGCACCAGCCAGAATGATCAGCGCATAATAGCGTATGGTAACAGGTCCAATTGAAAATCCTTGAGGCATAATAATTTCCTTTGACTTTTTTATCCTTCAGGGTTATTAGCCCTGGCTTGTTTTCTTACAAATAAGAACCGCTGGATAGCGGTAAAGTTACCTAGAATAGCAATTATACCAACAGAAATAGCCGGTATCTTGAAAAGCAGCCCAGGTATGAGGATCAGGTAGCGTTCCACCCTGGTCAGTATCCCGACCTTGCCTGAAAAACCCAATGCTTCCGCGCGGGCGCGCATGTATGACACCAGGACGGACCCGCACGCTGCCAGGTAGGTCAAGACACACCCGAGTGTGTTATCACTGCCAAGGAAAAACACCAACAACCCACCCAACAGAATCAGTTCATCGTAACGATCCGTCACCGAGTCGAGAAAAGCGCCAAATTTACTGGGCTGACGGAGCTTTCTCGCCATGGTTCCATCGACTGCATCCAATGGACCCATCAACATTGCCACGATGCCACCCCAAACCAAGTGTCCCGTGCCGATTAAAATCGCTGCGATGATATTCCCACCCAGACCAATCACCGTGATATGGTTGGGTTTCAACCCTATCTCAAGCAGATAAGTGGCAATTCTGTCCAGCACCTCTTTAAAGGTCTTGCGCAGGATGGTTTCCAAGGAGTCTTTCTGAGCGTTTTGATCGGACATGGCTTAATCTCTTTTCATTAATTGTTTATTGGTTTTCACTGTCATCCAGCAGAATTTCACGTTCTTTTCCACCGCTCTGGGCCGGACCCAGGATCCCTCTGGCTTCCAACTGGTCAATTAACCAGGCAGCCCGCGGGTAGCCGATGCGCAGTTGGCGCTGCAAATACGACGCGCTGGCGCGTTTATCCTTCTGCAGCAGTTCAATTGCCTGCCGGATCAAGGCTTCGTCCCCGTTGTTTTCGACCCCTTCCTTGATGGTATCCTCCCAAGGGGCAGATTCTTCAACCGCTGGAAGGGCTTTTGTGGAAACAGGCTCGGGTTTTATGGCAGCTTCCTTCGTATGCTCCTGCCACCAGCGGATGACCCGCTCAAGTTCCTGATCCGAAACCAACACACCCTGCGAACGTTGAGAGATGCCAATCTCCGGATGCAGGAAAAGCATATCCCCTTTGCCGAGCAGAGTCTCAGCGCCGTTGGCGTCCAGGATTACCCGTGAATCAACCGAAGAAGCCACCGTAAAGGCAATTCTGGTGGGGAAATTCGCCTTAATGATCCCTGTCACCACATCTGTACTAGGTCTCTGCGTGGCAACCACCAGATGAATGCCGACCGCGCGTGATTTTTGCGCCAGGCGGACCAAGGCGGCTTCCGTTTGTTCGGGCGCGCTCATCATCAGGTCTGCCAGTTCGTCGATCATGATGACCACCCGAGGCAGCTTCGACTGACCGCTGCGTTCCATTTTGGTATTATAGGAGTCCAGGTTGCGGGCATGAGCACTTTCCAGCAGCTTGTAGCGATAATCCATTTCGGTGACAGCCCACCGCAAGACTGCCATGATGCGTTCCACATCGGTTTCAACCTGCCCCAACAAATGCGGAAGCCCATTAAAGCGGTTCAATTCGACCATTTTTGGGTCAATCATCACTAATTTCAAGTCTTCCGGTTTGTTGTTCATCACCAGGCAGGTGGTCATGGCGGCAATGCAGATGGATTTGCCTGAATTGGTGGTGCCGGCGATCAGCAGGTGCGGCATGGTCGCCAAATCAGAGACCAGTGGTTGCCCGGAGACGTCCCTGCCCAGAGGCAAAGCCAGCGGCGAGTTAACCCGCGTGAAATTTTCCGATTCCAGAATGGGTTTAAGCTTGACGATAGTGTGCACGGTATTGGGAACTTCCACGCCCACATAAGATTTTCCGGGCACAGGAGCTTCAATTCTCAAACGCTCTGCCTTGAGAGCCAGCGCCAGGTCGCGGGAAAGTGCTGATATCTGGGAGATGCGGATCTTCTGCCGCTCTTCGCTGTTTCCGCCCTTTTCAATGTACCCCGGTTCTACAGCATATTGCGTCACAGTCGGACCAACCCGATAACCAACCACTTTGGCCGGGATGCCGAATTCTGACAGAGTCTTTTCCAAAATCCCGGCATTCATATTAATGGTAGCCTGATTTGCCACCTGAGGTTTTTCTTCATCGAGCAATGTGAGCGGTGGTAATTCCTCGGACCGTTTCGCGGTACCTGCCCGTTTTTTCTCTTCAACCGGTTCAGTCACCAGGTTCCTGGTAAACGACGTTGGCAGACTTGCTTGGGTCTTTAACCTGGGGCTTGGAGAGGTGGCGGTTCTGGGGGTGTTTGTATCTGTCAGCCTGGTTTCCGGTGTGGTCGTCGCTGTCGCGGTCTCAGGGATAAGAACAGGGACAGGTTCACCCGCCTTCTTTCGTGCCCAGGTTTCCAACCGTCCCAGCAGGTTCAGCCCAAATACAAGCAGGATGAAAGCGAGAACACATAATACAATTCCTGCCCCCAGCCAGCCCATTACTGAAACCAGCGGGTGCGCCAGACCCCATCCGACGCTTCCACCCAGGCTTTTCCCTTCTTCGATTTTCAAAACATTATCCTGGGCAAAAGCGGAAAACGCTCCCAGCAGCAGCAGCATCGCCAGCTCGCTCAGGATCACACGGCCAACCGGCACCTGCTCCTCTTGATTCTTCCGCCAGAGTAGGAGCAGCCAGCCCCCCACCATCAAAACCAGCGGCACCACATATCGACCCAGACCAAACCAACGGCTCAAATTATGGATGATTGTATCGAGCATCACCCCACGGGTTATCCCCAACACTCCCAGTAGCAAAATCATGCCCCCAGAAAGGAGCAGCACGCCGGTCAGATCCCACCCAAAACGGGAGAAACGTCCAGAAAAATCCTGTGATTCGCCGAGTTTGGCAGGATGGTTTGCTTTTCCATTCGAAACAGCCGATACCTGGGGGGCATCAGTTTTTTTCGCTTTGGATTTTTTGGGCTGTGCTTGGGTCACAAATTTTTCTCCATCCACATTTTAACCTGCATTTGCCATCATTTTAATTGCAGCATTCGTGCCAGGCACCATTTTCTGCGACGAGTCCAAGATCCTGGACTCCGGGGTTATTCAACCTTATCCGCTGGTTTTATGTCGGAATTAACCACGTTCTGCTCCATGGCAAGGATATTCTTGGCGACATTTTCCAGCGCGATCCGTTGCTTTCTGTACAAGTCCGCCTCGGACACCGATAATCTATGGGCAACTTCCCGTACTTTTTTGCCTTGTATGAATTTCAAATCCAGGATGTTATACAAAATCCAGTCGGCGGTGAACTTGCGTTCACCTTCCGGTTTGGTTTGGTCAATCGCCTGCTTGAGCACTGCCCTCAGCGCGTTGGTTTGGCTTCCCTCGTGATTTTCGCTGGAGGCTTGGACCACCTTCAACTCAAGCAGAGGGTTGTTGGTCAATTTCGGACCGCCCCAATAATGAGTGAGCGCGTCCTTAACCCATTCGGTGAATTCGCTGGGAACCTGGGGCGCGCCGTTCTGATAAATACCTTTTTGGTTATAACTGGAACTTGCCCTCAATTCCTGGATGTAATCGACTTCAGGTTGCAGCGCGGAGAGTGAATTAAGCACCTGGGTCTGCAGTGCCCTGTCTTTGAGAGCCAGAGTGGCCCGCCCAGCCAGCAATTTCACTGCGTTCATTTGTTCCTGGTCAAATTCCTGATCAGGATGACGGGGAAAGCCACAAATTCCGAACAGTTTGGATTGGTCCAGATCCAGCTGGTAATCCAGTGGGATAAGGTAGTACTCTCCCCAGCTGAAAAATTCCTGGGAGGGATGATCATTCTTTTGCACTTCCTGGATCAACTCTTCAGTCACCGGAAGGTTTTCCAGAATGCTTCGATCGCCGGTGTGAATAAAATAGCTCACAGCATTACCTTCCAGGATAGCAATAAAAGTCCCACTGACCTGCAAACGATCACATATTGAGGAAGCAATAATCTCCAGGAACTGATCCAAGTCTTTCTGGGTGAGCATGCGGTCTTGCAGGGTTCGGATCAGGTCCAGATCTTCCCGATCCGAACCAAAGAAAAGCGCTTTTTCCAATCTCGGTGCGAGTAGAGTGATGATGTATTCCAACACCAGGATCGTTCCAACCATGACAATCGGGACATAAGCGATATATGGATCCCCAAGCGTCTCACCGTAGCGGCGCACAACGGTTGTCATGCCCAACACAATCAGGGCAACGAAGGGACCCCGCATCAGCCAGCGAAAGAGCCGGCTTTTGATCGCGCGGTCTGTCCAGGTTACCCCAAAAAACGAGACAACATAAGCCATCATGATCAAGGAAATGCCGGTGAAAATGGTGCCAAGGGTGGAGATGATCCAGAAGAAATCCGGGTTCCTGGCAAAAAAAGTGTTGCCGTGGAATAAGAAGATGATCGAGGTGATCGCCGGAGCACTGGCACCGACAAAGAGATAGGTTAACCGGCGCCTGGTGGTGGTGGTGCTGCTGCGAAGGACTGCCCTGGCCAGGTTGTAAAAAGCCAGACCGATTGCCAGGAGGTAGTAAAGACCAAACACGAACGTTCCTGCCGTCCTCTGCAGGTACGGCATGGGAGACTGCTGGGCTGCCAATGGACCAACGGTGATGCCAAATGGGATCAGGATAACCCAGACCAAAGAAACCACAAAGGCAATCCGCACCAAGCCCTTTCTGCGTCCGCGGCTCGGTCTGCCAGTTAGCGTCAGCAAGGCGTCCGAAAAATTAAAATAGGCAGCTGGGAGCATCACCAGCCCGACCCACTTGATCTGCAGCCAGGCCTGGATAATGGATGGGGTATTGGAAATGTTGGCGATGATCTCGCAGGTAAACATAATGGCCACAAAAGTCAGGATGATACCGAAGGTTCGCGCGACTTTATCATTGAAGTTAAAACCCAGGGCGTACATTAACAACGCGATGGCAGTGATGGCTACGCCCGCTGTTAATATTTGCGTAATCGTCTCGAGAACGCCTGATAAAGTGATGAGTAAAGCCGAGACAGAAACTGTAAAGGCCATCAGCTGATACGCTTATCAAAAAATAGTGCGGTGTCTCGGTTGGGGAAATATTGATCCATATACCCACACATCTGGTAACCTAATTTCTTAACCATTTGAATGGCAGGGTCATTGCGCATTTGGAGTTCCATCAAAAGCCTGTGAGCCTTGTGATCGTGTGCCCAACCTTCACAAGCTAACAGAATTCCGCTGCCGACCCCTTTCCGCCGGATGGGCGGTGCCACCACTAGGTCACTGACCCTAACCGTGTCCTTGATGCTGCCGAGGTCGAGAGCCACGTAAGCGATCACCTGGCTCAGCAAAATGCCCACAAATAGGGCATCCGCCTTGTCCCAGGATTGAAAGAGAGTCGCTTCATCCTTGGGATAATTGAGTGTCACAGCACGGGGAAGATACACCCGCTGGAAGTTCTGGGTAAAGCTGCCTTTATCATGGGTCACTTCCAGTTTATAGGCATATTCGCTGGTGGAGTTGTGATCCAGAGCCACCATTTTGTCGAGATCTTCCTGCCTTGCAGGTCTTATTTCCAATTCTGCCATGATCTTTCTTCTCCGTTGTTTATTCTGCTGGAATCACCTTTACAACGATAACACAGGCTGACGATTCCACTCCCTGATTGTCCAAGGCGACCAGGCGCAGCATGTAGTCACCCGGCGTGAGATCGGTGGTGTACCAATACCCAAGGCTGGTATCCGCGCGCACATCACTCCCCGCGGCGATGGTTTGCCAATCAGGCTCTCCCATGGTCGAATACTCATATCTAAACGATCCAAAATTGGGAGTATTGACGGAACCGATCAACTCGACCACGCCGCTAATTTCCGCTCCTTGGTAAGGAGAAGTCATTTCCAAGACATCCTCAATACAATTGCTCTCAATCCCTTCGATCTGAGCCTGCGGATATGGCGTTGGTGTGACCGTCGCGTCTGTGGGCACCGGCCCCGGTAAAGTGGTGGTCGGGGTCGTCAGGACTTCAATGGTTGGGGTGGAGAAGGAGGGTTGTTGCGCCAGTTCACCTGCCAAAAATGTAGCCACGATAAACTCTCCCACTGCCAGCAGCCCCACCAGGATCAATACAGTCAAAGCTGAAGCGACCTTTCTTTGGGCAGCTTCTCTTTCCAGCCCAAAAACGGAAGTCTTGCGTTCGTCCATCGCCACCGTCAGCCTGCGCAGGTAGACAATCCCGACCACGCCAAGGATCAGGTAAATGGGGACTTCCAAATCCGCCAGATACTTAATAATTGAATCCATAATTCCCTGGAAATCTACCTGCTAAAAAATGAACCTATACCTGCCAAACCAGTGCTTACAGTGCGGCCAAAACGCCCTTGATGAGTGTGGTCAGCTTGGGAACAATGAGTTTGCCAGCTTCAAGCACTTCTTCATGGGTTGCAATATTATTACCATTCGCATCAATCTTATTAGAAATGCCCGAAATTCCCAGAACTTTCATATTTCCATGCCGGGCAACAATCGCTTCCGGCACGGTGGACATGCCCACCGCATCCACGCCAGCCAGCCGCAAAAAGCGGCAATCCGCCGGGGTTTCAAAGGATGGACCGGATAAACCAGCATAGACGCCTTGCCGGCAATGCAGAGCGTTTTCATCACTCACTTCCTGGGCGAGAGCGATCAACCGTTTATCGTAGACCTGGCTCATGTCCGGGAAGCGCGGTCCAAATTCATCCAGGTTGGGTCCCCGCAGCGGGTTCGGACCAGTCATCGGCAGCAGCGAGAGGTGATCAGTGATGATCATCAGGTCACCCGCGAAGAATTCAGGGTTGATCCCGCCGGCAGCGTTGGTGAGAATGACGGTCTGAATGCCCAGGCGCTGCATCACCCGCACTGGTAGCCCGATGTTGGACATGCTGTGCCCTTCATAGTAATGTGCCCGCCCCTGCAGCACCAGGACCGCTTTGCCCTGCAACTGCCCAATCACCAGCCGACCTTTGTGGCCCTGCACTGTGGAAATGGGCCAGTAAGGGATTTCGTTAGTGGGAATGATGGTAGGGTTTTCGACCGCGTCTGCCAGATCTCCCAACCCGGACCCGAGGATAAGGGCAATTTCCGGGATGGTGGAAATTCTCTCACGGATGGCAGCTGTGGCTGCGTCGATCTCCTGGACGGTTATGTAATCGGACATTTTCACCTCGCCAATGGTTTTATAAGTTTCATTATAACATCTGAGATTCAGAGAGCCTTTCTCCACTATTAATCACCATCAAAGGGCGGTATCCAAACTGTAACCTGCCCATCCGTGGAAACGGCAGGGATACAACTTTAATGGCAGCCCGTTGACCGCGCTGGACTGGTCCAACCATTCCCACTCTCGACAGCCTCAACATGCCTTTCCGGTGCGCACAAAACCAGTGCCACCCTTGAGAATCAAAATATAGAGTGCGTGCTCTTCTGTTTCCTTCGCTTCGCTTGGAACCGCTTCGCAGAACCAGCAATGAGCACACCGTAGCGCTTGAAAATTCTGGCAACATTACCTCCATATTCCTATCTCTTTCGTTCAGACGAAGTGTGTTTCAAGCGGTTTAGTCCATTTATATAAAATAAGCCTTGTCAGTTGTTACTTGAGTTACGAAAATTACTTTGGATGGATTTTGACAAATTCATATTAAGAATTGCTGACTCATCGACCGACATCCCAAAATTCCCGTCAAAATATGTTATAATTTACACGATATGGAAAACAAGGCGCAATCTCCTCACTCCTTTAAAGACTTTCTGCCGGCGTTTCTCGTGCTAATACTGGCGGGTGGGGTTGGTTTAGCTTTGGTGACCACGCTACTGCTGCCCACATTGGGCCCTCGCTGGCTGTTCTTCTTCTGCCTGGTCCTGGTAGCAGCCGGTTTGTCCCTTCCGGCCACTTACTTTTTCGATTTGCGTTTCCCCTCCACTCCGCCGGCCGAAAAAAGTGTCATTATCAGACAAGCCATGTGGGTGGGCATTTTTGTCGCGCTGATTTCCTGGCTGCAGATGGGTCGAGTGCTGACTTTGCCCCTGGCAGTTATCTTGGGGGCCGCCTTCGTTCTAATCGAGGTCCTATTGCGTCTTTGGGAACGCAGCCGCTGGAAGCCCCAACTACCCACTTCATAACCCCGTGAGTTCCCTACGCCAGATTCCCTCGGTAGATCATGTATTAACCCACCCGCTCACCGAGGATTTGATTGCATCCTACGGACGGGAATGGACTACTGAAGCCATCCGTCAAACGCTGAATGGACTGCGGGAGAACATTCAGGAGGCGCAGCCGATCCCTTCCAATGAAATCCTCATCAAGCAAGTAGCTAAACTCCTGCAGGATCAAGCCGCCCCAACCTTGCAGCCAGTCATTAACGCCACTGGTGTGCTTTTGCATACCAATCTGGGGCGGACGCCCCTCAGCCAGGCAGCCTTGCGCGCCATGCAGGCAAACTCCGCCGGTTATTCCTCGCTGGAATACAACCTGCAGACTGGCAAGCGCGGCCAACGTGATATGCATGCGGAAGCCCGCCTGGTGCAGTTGACTGGGGCAGAAGCCGCCCTGGTCGTGAACAACAATGCCGGCGCGGTCATGCTCACGCTCACAGCGCTTGCCAGACGAAAAAAGGTGGCAATTTCGCGCTCCCAGCTGGTTGAGATTGGCGGCGGTTTTCGCATTCCGGATGTGCTGCGCGAATCCGGCGCCAAACTGCTTGAGATTGGCAGCACCAACCGCACCCATCTCAAAGACTTTGAATCAGCCATTGCCGAAGGGGCAGGATTGCTGCTGGTGGCGCACCACTCCAACTTCAAAATAATCGGATTCTCCACTGAACCAGGCTTGGCTGAGCTGGCGAACCTGGCAAATGCCCACAACCTTCCACTGGTGTATGATCTTGGTTCCGGTGCCCTCCTCGATACCGAAAAATATCAACTAGCACACGAACCCACCGTGCAGGAAGCCCTGCAAGCCGGTTGTGATCTGGTGTGCTTCTCCGGGGATAAGCTCCTGGGGGGCCCCCAAGCTGGCATCATTGTAGGCAAAAAGGTACTGGTCGAGCGCCTGCGCAGGCATCCGCTTTACCGTGCCATGCGGCCGGATAAACTTTGCCTGAGTGCGCTTTCCGCCACACTGTTGCACTACCTCAAAGGCGAAGCCGAAACCCAGATTCCGCTCTACCAAATGCTCTCCCGCAGTGAGGTTTCGCTGCATCGCCAGGTGGAGTACTGGCAGGCTCAACTCGGCACCGGCACGATTATTCCGGGGCGCTCCACCGTGGGAGGAGGCAGTCTGCCTGAAGAGACCCTGCCCACCTGGCTTTTGGCTTTGAAAGTTCCCTCTGCGCAGAAATTTCTGGGGCTCCTCCGTAATCAACAGCCCCCTATTGTCGCGCGCATCCACGAGGACCGGATTGTTTTTGACCCCCGAACCATCCAACCGGATGTGGAAGAGTTTTTTCTCTCTGGTATTCAAAAAGCCTTACTACAACTCAAGGACCACCGATGAAACAACACATTGACCAACTCATGCAACAAAATCACGCCTCTGCCTTGTGGATCAGCGGCGCAGCCCAACACAACCCCTCCATGGTCTACCTGACTGGTGGAGCACACCTGACCAATGCTGACCTTTTTTACCTGCCCGGGCAAACTCCCATTTTATGCCACGGTCCCATGGAACGTGACGAAGCTGCCAAGTCCGGCTATCAATTGATCAGTTATGCCAATTACGACTTGAATGCCCTCATGAAGAAGACTGGCGGAGATTACCAGGAGGCTTCTGCCCTGCGGTACAAGCAAATACTGCAGGATATCGGTCTGACCAGCGGCAAGGTTCTGCTATATGGTATGCGCGAGTTTGGTCCGTTTTACGCGATTTTACGCCGGCTGGAGCAAATACTGCCTTCGTTGGAGCTGACCGGGGATACTGAAGATGCCATCCTGATGGAAGCGCGATCCACCAAGGACGAATCCGAGTTGGAGCGCATCCGCGGGATGGCCAACGTGACCACGCGGGTGGTTTGGAACACCCTGGAGTATCTGACCAGCCACCCCGTCCATCATGAAACGCTGATCAAAAAAGATGGGTCACCGCTCACAATTGGTGATGTCAAGCGGCAGATCAATCTTTGGCTGGCGCAGAACGATGCTGAAAACCCCGAAGACACCATCTTTGCCATCGGACGGGATGCCGGCGTTCCCCATAGTTCCGGAACCCCTTCCGATCCAATCCGCCTGGGGCAGACCATCGTATTCGACATCTTCCCCTGTGAGAAAGGCGGTGGATACTTCTACGACTTTACCCGCACCTGGTGCCTGGGCTACGCCACCGATGAGGTACTGGAAACTTACCAACAGGTTCTGGATGTGTACAATCAGCTCACCTCTGAATTAAAGGCAGGCGACAACCCCAACCGCTACCAGCAGCGCACCTGCGGGCTGTTTGAAGCCATGGGGCATGAAACAGCCCGCACCAACCCGCGCTTAACCCAGGGTTATGTGCACAGCCTTGGTCATGGCGTCGGCCTGGACGTGCATGAAAAACCCTGGTTCGCCAGACCGGACGACCCTAGCAACGCCCTGCAACCCGGTTCCGTCTTCACCCTGGAACCTGGATTATACTATCCAGAAAAGGGCTATGGCATTCGTCTGGAAGACACCTATTTTGTCAGCCAGCAGGGAAAAATCGCCAAATTCACAGACTTCCCGATGGATCTGGTGATCCCGATGGGAGGAGGTTGAGATGAAGCCGACCAACTTGCGCATCCTGGGAGTGGAAAGCTCCTGTGATGAGACAGCGGCTGCAATCGTGGTGGACGGCCGCGAGATCCAGAGCTCGATAATTGCCAGCCAGGTGGATTTGCATGCTCAGTTTGGCGGCGTCTACCCGGAAATTGCCTCGCGTGAACACGTAAAAGCTATCTATGCCACAGTAAATGAAGCCCTGCAGCAATCCCACATGGAACTAAAGGATCTCGATGCCATCGCCGTTACCCGCGGGCCCGGGTTGGCTGGTTCGCTGGTGGTGGGTGTCAATATGGCAAAAGCGCTCGCCATGTCCGCGGAACTGCCGATCGTGGGGATCAATCACCTGGAAGGGCACATCTATTCTGCCTGGCTCTACTCGGCCGATGCCAAACCTGGACCGGAACCCAAGTTCCCCCTGATAGCCCTGCTGGTTTCAGGCGGGCACACCGAACTCATCCTGATGCAGGATCATTTGGTGTATCAGCGCCTTGGCGGTACCGTGGACGACGCCGCCGGTGAGGCGTTTGACAAGGTGGCGCGCCTGCTGGATCTTTCCTATCCCGGTGGACCGTCCATCCAAAAGGCGGCGCAGGAGGGCAACCCCAAAGCTTTCAATTTCCCCAAAGCCAGGCTGGCAGAACCCTGGAATTTCTCTTTCAGCGGGCTAAAAACAGCTGTGCTGCGCACGGTAGAAGACCTTAAAGCCGCCAAAAAAGAGATACCGGTAGCTGATGTAGCCGCCAGTTTCCAGGCGGCTGTGGTAGTCGCGTTGTTTGATAAGACCATGACCGCGGCACAGGAATTCGGTGCCAAGGAAATCATTGTGGCAGGCGGCGTGAGCGCCAATAAAGCCCTGCGCGAGGCTTTCCGTTCCCAGACGAAATTCCGGGTGCATATCCCGAATGTGAATTTGTGCACCGATAATGCCGCCATGATCGCCGGCGCGGGCTATCATCACCTGGTCAGTAACCAGATGGACAACCTGGCTTTTGATGTTTTACCTACCTGGCCTCTGGTAGCCGCTGCCAAAGTTTGATCAAGAGCGGCTGCTGCCATTATTATAGACATGAGGAAATTTACGAACCTATTTTGAACACCTGGATTGAAAGATCCAGACCGCCCATCTCAGATTGCCTGCTGAGGAAAAGTTGAGCAAAGGATATGAGCAAAAAAAGTGGGATACAACCTGACTGTCATGAAGCCGAGCCACCTCCACGAGTTGATGCGATCCGGGCGGCGAAGTTTGGCAACTGTGGCTCCGCTTCCGGGATGGCTTTGCGATACGGTGAACCCTGCCCGTATTGTCTGGTGGGAAAGGTGGATTATGACAGCCTGCTGAACCTATTTTGTACCAACTGCGGCAAAACGCAAACAGGTGCCTTTACTTGATAACAATTTATTCCGACCAGTTGGCCGGAGAGACAGGAGAATAAGATGAACGCAAAAGCAACGTGGCAGGGGGATATGACCTTTGTCGGAACTACTGACAGCAAATATTCAGTACCAATGGATGCAGCCCAAAGTGCTGGTGGGAATGATAATGGCTTCCGCCCTACCGATCTCCTGCGCCTGGGTCTCGCCGGCTGTACTGGTATGGACGTCATTTCCATCCTGCGTAAAAAACGCGTGGAGGTAAGCGCTTTTGAGGTGCGGGTAAAAACACAAAGCGCACCTGATCATCCTCATGCTTTCACTCACATCGAAGTTGAATACGTGGTGACCGGAAAGTATATCGATCGGGCAGATGTGGAGAGAGCAGTGCAGCTCTCCGAAGAAAAGTACTGTCCTGCCTATGCCATGTTTAGCAAAGTGGCGGAGATGTCCCACATCATCACGATCATTGAAGCCTGATGCAGAGTACGCCCCTACGCTGGCGGATCCACCTGGGGCTGCCAGATGACCTGATTGAAACCGTTTATGATCGGGTTAATTAACATACTAAGGAACATGACCCCCATCCACCCGCTGGTTGCTGACCAAGTCATGCGAATAGAACGCTTTCATCCCTTGCGGGTGGCAGGATTGTTTCATCGCCTTTTTCTCAGTCTCCTCACGTGATACCGCCTGTTGTATCGGAAAAAATTGGAGTTTCTGAAATTCTGGTAGAATTTTAGCCAATATTGAGGTTATCCATGAAATTCAAAAATAATTTCAGCAAAGCATTTCTTCTGGCAATGACAGTGATTATCGTTTTATCAGGCTGTGCCTCCCCAGCGGTGCCGACCCCCACAGCCACTTTGCCTGGTCCCCTGGTGGATATCTCTGATTCAACCTTACCCGCGCCCACCTCCACTGCACCGGTGCCCACCAACACCGCTGCCAAACCGACCTCATTCCCAGTACCCCAACAGCGCACCCATTACCAGCTTCAACTAATCCTCAACTACTACACTCACTTTGGAACGGTCGACCAGACCATCACCTACACCAACAGGACCCAGCTGCCCATGGCAGAGATTCTGTTGGTGGTACCTCCAAAATACTACTCAGGCAGTTTCGTTCTGCGCTCCCTGACAGGCAGCGCGAGCGATTCCATCCAGGAGACGCGCGAGGAAGGGGTAAATCTTTACGTCAAATTCAAGGACGCGCTCCTTCCGGGTGAGACCACCACCATAGAATTAGCCTACCAACTCAATTTTCCCGCCCACGAAGGCACTTACGGCGTTTCCGGCCGGCAAACCAACCTTTCCAACTGGTATCCTTATATCCCCCCATATAATGAAGCCACCGGCTGGATATTCCATCCACAGCAGGTAGAAGACAACATGCAGGTGGGGGAGTATGTTGTCAACGAAATCTCTGATTTCGATGTCACTTTACAGTTGACCGACAGGCAGGAGCTGATCGAGATTGCGGCAAGTGCGCCCGGAGTTGAAAAGGATGGCGTATGGAGCTATCATCTCGAGTTGGCACGCGGGTTTTCATTCTCAGTCAGTGATAGTTATGTGGAGTACGAAATTGAGCAGGATGGCGTTCGCATCCGCTCTTATTGCTTCCATGAGCACATTCCGGCCGGCGAAGCAGTTACCGAAATCGCTGCCAAAGCACTGAAGTTATACGGCGAGCTTTATTATCCCTACCCGCGGGAGATGCTCTCCATTGTGGTGGCAGATTTCCTCCATAACATGGAAATGGATGGCATGGTCATGATCAGTTATGGGGTGTTCAACTTTTATGATAAGACCCCCAAAACCAACCTGACCATCCTGACCCCGCACGAAGTCTCGCACCAATGGTTCTACAGCCTGATTGGGAATGACCAGGCAATGGAGCCCTGGTTGGATGAAGCGTTGGCTACCTACAACGAGGTGATCTATTATGATCGCTATCATCCGGACCTGGTGCAATGGTGGTGGGATAACCGCGTTACAACACATAATCCCACTGGGAGCGTTAATTCGGATATTTACATTTCAGGCGGTTACACCCCTTACCGCAATGCTGTATACCTGCGTGGCGCCATGTTTATGCAAGAGATCCGCAACACAATCGGAGATGAAGCTTTCTTTGCATCACTAAAGGAGTATGCCATCAGCAATACCTACGCCATTGGCACCAGCACAACCTTTTTTGAAGTGATCGCCAAGCACAGCCAGGCTGATCTGACGCCGGTGCTTGCCAAGTATTTCTCGAATTAGGGCTTTGATTTTCCAAATATCCCAACAAATGCGGTCTCAAACAGCCATACGCGAACTTGACACCCCCAACAAACGTGGTTATCATGCCAGTTTGGAGTAAAAAATGACAGAACCGAAAGTTACCAATCACGCTGATCCTGGGCTTGAATCGGCTGCGGTGAGCCAGGGAAATCCTGATGGTCCTGAATCCGAGCAGGGTCACAAAACGCTTAAACCCTGGCACAGACAGCCCAGAATGTTGGCTGCCATGCTGCTCGTACTGCTGGCGATCGTCTTGCTTGTCATATGGATCACAAATGGTGAGCCGGCTAACTCAGCCGCCATGAGCGAGACTCCTACGCAGGAAACGCAACTCGTTGCGCCTGCAGTTATGCATGACCTGAACGCCTTGCAGCCCACTGCTGCTGCCACGCCTGAATCCACTCTCCAAGCCACACCCGATGCAACCGCAGCTCCGCGCAACGAAGTAATCACTTACCTGATTCAGGAGGGTGATTCGATCTTTTCGATCGCGGAGAAATTTGACCTGGCTCCCGAAACAATCTTATGGGCAAACCGGTATGAACTCGGAGATGACCCCAAGGCATTTACTGCCGGCACCCAGATTTACATCCTGCCGGTGGACGGGGTCTATCATATGTGGCAGGAAGGCGAAGGCTTAAACGGGGTTTCGTCATTCTATGGCGTCACGCCGGACGTAATCATCGATTACCCGTTAAATCACCTGGATCGTAATACCCTGGGCAATTTGGGTTTGCCAAATATCACCCCCGGCACCAGGCTGATCGTTCCCGGCGGAACCCGTCCGGAACTCGTTTCAGCCGATAGTTTGTTGACTTATGCCGCCAAAGAAAAGCTAGATTCTCTGCCGATCGGGACTCCTGACTCATTTCAAGCACCCAGAAATGAGGTTATTGCTTATGTCGTCAAAAAAGGCGAAACGATTTTCACCATCGCGGAAGCATTTGGTCTCAAGCCTGAAACCGTCTTGTGGGCAAACCGGTACCTCCTCGGTGATACTCCAGATGGCATTTATGAAGGTCAGAAGCTCATCATCCTGCCTTCTGACGGTGTGTATCACGGCTGGAGTTACGGAGAAAATTTGGACATAGTGTCCGCGTTCTACGGCGTCTCGCCGGCAGTAATTCTTGATGAGCCGCTTAATCAGATTGACAGCAGCCAAATGGCGGATTTAAGCCATCCGGATATCAGACCCGGCACGCTTCTGTACGTTCCCGGTGGAACGAGGCCCGCTGCTACCTGGGTCAGCCCGGTCAGCGCCGGAGATGACGGCGTCGGATCCCACCCGAATGTGTCCTACCTGGGCATCTTTGCCTGTAACAGCACTGCCAACGCTTATGGCACTGGGGCATGGCAATTCCCTACCACTGAACATTGGATCTCGGGGTACGAATATACCCCCCCGACACACAACGGTCTCGATTATGCCGGTCGATCAGGTTATAGCATTTTTGCCGCGGATTCCGGCGTCATCATCTATTCAGGTTGGTCAACCAGGGGCTACGGGAACACGATCGTCATCGATCATGGAAATGGGTATCTGTCCCTCTACGCGCATCTCTTGGAGAATGGTTTTGCACAGAGCTGCGGAACAGTCGTTTCAGCCGGTGAACTCATCGGGTATATGGGCTCGACCGGTCAGTCCACCGGTCCGCATCTCCATTTTGAGATACGCTACAACGGCGATCCAGTCAACCCGCACGACATGGGTCTTTAAAACAGCTTTTACCTGATCTTTCCTGAACTGGTTGGCTCTTCGCCGGCCAGTTCATTTTTTATTTGCACTTATGGCAGACCTAATTGAGGTCGGGCCAAAAAAAGAGTGCCTTCAACGATTGGGCACACACAAATGTTCTAGATCCAAACTCGTACTGATCGGGGCAAAAAGCAGGGTCTTTACCGGCTGAGCATACTGTCACTATCAGACTTGGTGCTGGCTGTCACGAGGTCATTACCCCGCACCAATTGTCCCTGGTAGGCGCTTGCGCCCTCGACAGGTGTCCAACCCTCCAGGTTGAATGGGATCACACTGACTGCCGGAATCCATTCCCCATTGTATTTCCTGGCAATATGAACATGGGTTCCGGTAGCATTTCCACCCTCACAGGAAGGATGCCCGATTAGGTCGCCTTGTTTAACTTCGGTGCTCTCCGTGATGCGATCCGCCTCGGCGATATGTAAATAGAGGATGTTCCAGCCGGTACGTTCATCGCCATCCCCGTCCAGATCGAGCATGACCGTACCCACCCCAACCCTTGAGATAACCCCATCTGCCACAGCAACCGCATACTGACCGCTGGGAACACATCCCGACGTTGCAGAGGGAGGAGCAAAGTCGAGGGCAGCCCAGGGCTTCAGGTTTCCCCAACCGGTGTGCGGACCACCGGTATACGACCAGGTGGTGCCTAACATGAAGGGCAGGATGAATTCTGGCTGACTCAGGCTGCCAGGGAGTACCGTCGTATCACGCGACCATGGATCCCCGAACAATTCCTGATAGGTTTTGGCGTACCCGTCCGGTCCTATCGCTCGCAAATAATCTTCTCCATCCAAAAACAATGAAAAGTAACGCTGCAAGGCTGCCGTTGCAGCGTTTTGCCAAGGATCAATGTTCTCAATCTGGCCATTGAGATGTTCGATGCTGGTCAACTCTCCCAAACGATAACGGTAATAACCATCGTTTAGCAAATCCGCGACGTGATAGATTTGTAGGTAAGCGCCCGTATACTGATCGCTGGCAATTAAAAGGTTGCGCTCACTACTCCACTCGCGCACCGGATTGGTCAATGCCCCCGACTGGTATTCCAGTAAAGCCAGCAAGAGTTTTGGGTTAAGGCTGTAATTCTCACAGATCCAGGTAATTAACGCAGCGGCGTCCTTGTATTCAGCCTGTATATAGCTGCTGTAGGTCTTAAACCAGCCTGAGGTTGATCCCAGAAAGGCTTCCAGGTCAAAATCCAACAGGTCAGGTCCATACACAAAGGCAGCGTCGGGGATGATCTGGTAGTCAGTGCCCCACAGGGGTTTGTAATAAATGGGCATCTTCATCGGGAATCCGGGAGGCATGGTGGTTGCGCCCTCCGGGATGACCGGATTGGCGCTGCGGATTTCCTCTTCAGTGGTGCCAAAACGAACAGCCAGCAATGGCAGAGTGTCACCACTTTGCGCAATGTAATCCACCAGCGTACCCGGCTCGTAGACAGGTCGGGTCGGGAAAGGCGTGGAGGTCGGTAACGCGGCCTCCTGCGTAAGTTGATCCTCAGGAATGATGTAGGTTGGTCGGCTGGTCGCGCAGCCGCTTGCCAGCATGATTATACTGAGGGCAAGACCAAGCCATTGTCCAAATTTATTTTTATTTCTTCTCATATATACCGTTACTGGCAGGTAATGTAAGGAAGTACTATACCACAACTTGTGATTGTTTTATTCAGCACGCTTCAGGTGAGAAGCCGTCGCCCCGCTTTTATTGGATCGGATGATTTGATCCCCGTTAATCAACCAGCCCGAATAAACCACAGAGCCAGCTTTGGCTTTCCAACCGCTCAGGACGAAGGAGAGAGGACCTTCGGCTGGGACCCATTCTCCGTTATACTTGCGGGCAATATGCAGGTGGGTGCCTGTGGAAATACCCCCTTCGCAGGAGGGGTGCCCAATCCGATCTCCCACTTCCACCCAGGTTCCCACGGGGACGCGCTGTGTGGTACCAATGTGCAAATAGATGATGTTCCAACCAGTCTGCTCTTTTCCATCCCCGTCCACGTCCACCACTACCAGACCGTTTTCAGAACGAACCACCAGCCCCGCGGTTGATGCCACAACCCAATGGCTGTTGGGCAGACAGCCCGTTGCATCCGATGGTGGCGCAAAATCCAGGGCAGCCCGCACTTCAGC